>NZ_JBHSOU010000009.1:0-153567 GCF_042656385.1 Pseudomonas sp. GCM10022186 | reverse complement strand
GGGGCGAATTCATTCGCCAAGCAGGCCGCAGGTCTGCCCTGCGGCCTTGACAGGGGGCGGCTTCGCCGCCCTTGGCGAATGAATTCGCCCCTACAACAGAGCATTCGCCCCTGCAGATCCCTGCCCCTACCGCACGAACACCTGCGTGGTGGTGATCGCCATGTCACCGCCCGGCAGCTTGATGTTCTTGATCTTCTCCAGGCTGTCCGGATCGAACACCGCGATGTCGTTGAAGGTGCCGGCCAGGTACAGCTTGCTGCCCTTGGCGTTGAAGGCGACGCAATAGTAGGAGTGCTCCAGATTGGCCGCCTTGATCAGCTTCTGCTCCTTGATGTCGTACTTGGCCAGGCGGTTGAGCACGCCGAACATCTGGTTCGGGTCCTTTGGCGAGCGCAGGCCGGTGAAGTACAGCTCGGTGAGCGGGGCGAAGTCCTGCACGGTGGCCTTGCCGGTCTTCAGGTCGATGCTGACGTAGCCATAGATGAAGTCGGCGGTGGCCAGGTCCTGTTTCTCATCCTTGAACCTGGCCGTGGTGTAGAGCATGGAGAACTCGTGGTACGGCGTCTGGTGCGGCCAGAAGTAGAGCACGTCCGGCGCGCTGTAGTTCGGCCGCTGCCAGTTGCGGCCGGGCACCGCAACCTCGTACTTGCCGGTCTTCACGTCCATCTTGTAGATGTCCGGCCCGGCGACGAAGAGGCTGCCATCGTCGGCGGCACGCATCAGGTAGACCTGCCGCGGCATCGGGAAGCTGCGCACCGGCTTGGCGTCGAGGCCGGCGCTGGTGTCATAGACCTCCAGGCGCGGCTGCTTGACCACGTAGTGGTCGCTGCGCATCTCGGTGGGGTTGACCGTGGTGTAGAGCTCCTTGCCATCGGGGCTCAGGGCGAAGGAGAACATCGAGCGCACCTTCTCCCCCGGCTTGTGCGACAGCTTGGCGTGGAACACCGTCTTGCAGTCGTCCAGGTCGACGCCGTAGAGATCGCCGAAGTGGTTGTTGAGGATGAAGGCGGTCTTGTTGTCCGGCGCCATCATCGCCGTGCCGGGGCCGAAGGCGTCGGGCAGGCGGCAGGTCTTGTACAGGCTGTCGGTGGCCAGATCCACCACGTGCAGGTTGTTCGGGTAGTTGGTGGCGATCAGGTATTCATGGCCGGTCTTCAGGGCCGGCCCGGCTTCGCTGACAGCCCAGGCATTGGCGCCCAGGGCGAGGCCGGCGACGGCGGTCGCCAGGCTGGCGATGGCTTTGAGTTTCATGCGGTTATCCCTCTTGTTCTGGTCGCCGGTCATTTGTCTTTCGGGAATACGGTGCCGAGGTTGCGCCAGTCGTCCATGGAGTTGGTCGCCTGGGCGTTCCAGTCCTGGTAGGTGCTCATCATGTCGGGCACCTGGGCCGGCCACCAGCAGGGGTCGGAGCATCCGTAGAGGTCGGCTTCCATCGGCTGGCAGAGGGAGGCCACGCCACCGAAGGCATCCACTTCCCAGCCCGGGTCGGTGGTGGCGGTACAGCCGGCCACCGCGCTCATGGCCATGACGTCCTCGATGCGATCTTCGGCTGCGGCTTTTTCGAGCATTTGCGCTTTGTTGTTGAGCGGCTTCAGATGTTTCATGTCAGTGCGCCTTCCGCGGGGAGATGTAGCTGCTGATGAAGGCCGGGTTGACGGCCATGATGCGGCTGTAGACCTCGATGCCGAAGTCCACCCAGTCGCGCATCAGCTCGCAGTAGTGATAGGTCGGGTGAGTGGGGTCGCCGTAGCGGGCGTAGCTCTCGTGGTAGCAGCCGCCGGAGCACAGGTTGCGGATGCGGCAGCTGTCGCAGCCGGTGCCGGAGCGGTCCAGGCGCTGGGAGAGGAAGTCGTTGAGCTCGACCTGCTTCACCCCGCTGTGCACGTTGCCGAAGGTCGGCAGGCTGGAGCCGGTGAAGCGATGGCAGAGGTTCAGCTCGCCCTTGTGGTCCACCGCCAGCATCTTCAGGCCGGCACCACAGGGCAGCGCCTTCTTGTGGCCCTCGTGGATGTCGGTGATCAGCTGGTGCAGGTTGGAGAAACCGATGTTGCGGTGCTCCAGGGCCGCCGCAAGGTAGCGCCGACCCAGGGCCTTCATGTTGGTGAAGACCTCCACCAGCTCTTCGCTGGTGAGGTTGAAGTCGGCCATGTCGCCGGAGGTGACCGGGGCGAAGCCGACTTCGGCGAAACCCAGTTCGTTGAACAGGTGGTTCCAGATGGTCTCGATATCGGTGATGCCGCGGGTCAGGGTCACCCGTGCGCCCACCGGGCGGCTGCGATAGCGCGACAGCAGCAGGTCGACCTTGCGCCGCACCACGTCGTAGGTGCCCTGCCCGCCCACGGTGATGCGGTTGCGGTCGTGCACCGTCTTCGGCCCGTCGATGCTCACCGACAGCCCGAAGCGATGGGCGTTGAGGTAGTCGATGATCTCTTCGGTGAGCAGCGTGGCGTTGGTGGTCATGATGAACTCCACCTGCTTGCCCTCTTCCGCGAAGCGACGCTCGCAGTAGTCCACCATATGCTCGATCAGCGGCCGGTTGGACAGCGGCTCGCCACCGAAGAACACCACGCTGTAGCGCTCCTCGTCGGGGGACTCGCGCAGCAGCATCTCCACCGAGGCCTCGGCGGTTTCCGCGCCCATCTTCTTGCCGGCGGAAGGCTTGTCCAGGTCTTCCTTGTAGCAGTAGGTGCAGCTCAGGTTGCAGCCGGTGTTGACGTTCAGCACCACGGTGTTGAGCGCGGTGCGCTCCACCTTGGCGATGCCGATTTCCGGCGTCAGCGGCGAGCCGTCGCTGACCACTTCCAGCGCGATCAGCTCGCGCAGGGTCTCATCGATGTCCTGGCCGGCGAAACGCCCGGCCAGGCGCTGCACCAGATCCTCGGACGAGCAGCTCTGCTCACGCAGGGCGTCGATGATGCCGCCGGTGACTTCGTCGGCGGCGAACAGCGAGCTGCTCGGGATATGGAACAGCATGCGGTCGGCATCCACCCGCACTTCATGCAGGTTGCGTTCGACCAGATTCAAGATTGCGCCCATGGCGACCTCCCGGAATTTTTCCCAATCGTCGTTGCGAATCCGGGCGGAGCCCTGCTCCGCCCGAGCCACAGCCGGTTAGGGCAGCGGCGGGTTGTTCCAGCGTTGCACGGTGACGATCAGGTGGCCTTCGCCTTTCTGGCCGCCCTCTTCCAGCTGGGCGATCACCTTCAGGTTGCCGGCGTTGTTGGTCATCATCTTGCGTTCCGGGTTCGGACCGGCGCCGCCGGGCACGAAGATGCCGTCCTTCTGCATCACGCCTGCGAACTTCACGTCCTCGTCTTCCTTGGCGCGCTCGTCGAAGGGCTCCACCGACCACTTCGCCGGCAGGTAGCCGATGCGGTAGGGCTGGCCGTCGGCGCCCTTGCCCCAGGCCTCGGCCTCGAAGCGGCCCTGCACCTTGGGCGTGGAGCCGCCGTTCTCACCGACACGGGCGATGGAAAATTCGGGCACCACCTTCACCTCGGCGATGTCCTTGTACACCGCCAGATCGACACCCTTGAGCGAACCGAGGGACACGGCGCGGATACCGGAGGTGGCTTCGGTGGCGGCCTTGACCTTGACGCGCACCTGCTTGGGCGTGACTTCCAGCACCTTCACCACTTCGACGCCCGGGCCGAAGTCGGGAGTGCCGGACAGGCCGCTGCCCACCAGGGTCAACTCGGCCTCGCTGCCAGCCTTGAGGTAGGCCGGCTGCACGGCCAGCAACTTGGCGTTGCCCTCTTTCGCGGCGCTGAAGTCCAGGCCGCGTTCGTCATGCTCGGCCTCGAACATGCGGCCCTTCATCTCGCCGTTCAGGGCGGCGAAGACCTGGCGCATGTTCTGCTCGCCGATCTTCAGATTGCCGCGCCACTCGTAGCCGTTGTAGAGGACGGCCGAGCCTTCGCCGTTGAAGGGCGTGCCGTCGGCGTACCGGCCCTTGACGCTGACCTTGAAGGTGTCGCCGGCATCGGCAGTCACGCTCATCACACCACGGACGTCTCCCTTGGTGAGCATATGGCCGCTGAAACTCCACTGGCCCGGCAGGCTGTCGGCCTTGGGCTTGGCCTTCTGCCAGTCGGCCCAGGCCTGGTCTTCCAGCGGGAAGCGCTTGGCCAGTTCCGGCACCATTTCCTTGAGGGCGAGATCCAGCCAGTCGCGGTCGCGGGACTGGGCCTGGTACTCGAGGGACGGCCACTGGCCGAGGTGGAAGTTGACCAGGTGCTCCCACTCCTTGGCGGGACGGCGCTGCAGGGCGACACGGGCGCCCGAGTGGCAACGGCCGCACATCTGGCTCAGCTGGTCGTCGAACTTCTCGACCGTATTCAGGCGGCGCTCCATGGCATAGCGCACGCCTTCAGTCTCGCTGGGCGCCAGGCCTTGCTTGTCGGCCAGGTACTTGACCAGGGTACGGCGGTCGGCGTCGCTGATCTGGAGGCCGTGCATCACCTGCATGCGCCCGATGCTCATCAGCCAGCCCTCGGGGGTCTTGCGCTGGTGGCTGATGCGGCTATAGGAATCGTTGCCCTCGGGGATGTGACAACCCATGCACTTGGACTTGAGGAGGGCCGGCCCCTCCTCCGCTGCATGAGCCTGGGCGAACATCAGGGACGCCATGGCCAGTGCCAGGGTGCCCGCATGCTGCCGGAGTCGAGTCGTCTTCAAGGTCAGACCTCCACGGTGTTGTTCTTATGGTTTGCACCCCTTGGCGGAGCGGGTGCAGCTGTCACGGCAAATACATAATGTGTGCCATTCCGATGAAAGTCCTTTTATAACAACGACTTGTCCTTGAAAATCAGGCTTGGCGGGGGTGCTGGCGAAGGGGCCGGGCGTCTAATTTCGCGACGGACTGTTCCAACCTGAGACTCGGCTGCCCGGCAGGCTATAAGGTAGACGCCCCGACTGTTCCAGGCCCGTCTCAGGCAGTCTCAATCTGCAACAGGGGAAAATTCGGCGAGCGTTGGAATCACCAGTGAATTCTTTTGAAAATCAGCCAGTTACTCATCATTCGCAGCCTTGGCATGGGGGTTGCGAAAGCGCCGTACAACTTCAATGAACAGAGGCTTCTCCCATGCTCGTCGACCTGCCCGTCCTGCCCCAGACCAACGCCTTCCTCAACCGCAAGCTGAAGATGCTGATCGGCGCGCAATGGCAGGACGCCGCCAGCGGCAGCACCATGAACTTCCGCAACCCGGCCACGGGGGAGGTCCTCGGTGAAGTCCCCTCGGCCACCGCTGAAGACGTCGACCGCGCCGTGCAGGCCGCCCGCCAGGCCTTCGACGATTCGCCCTGGAGCCGCATGCGCCCGCGCGAGCGGCAGAACCTGCTGTGGCGCCTGGCCGACCTGATGGAGCGCGACGCCCAGGAGCTGGCCGAGCTGGAGTGCCTGAACAACGGCAAGAGCGCCGCCGTGGCCCAGGTCATGGACGTGCAGCTGGCCATCGACTTCCTCCGCTACATGGCCGGCTGGGCCACCAAGATCGAGGGCACCACGGTCGACCCGTCCCTGCCGCTGATGCCGGGCGACCAGTTCCACGGCTACATCCGCCGCGAAGCGGTGGGCGTGGTGGGCGCCATCGTCGCCTGGAACTTCCCCCTGCTGCTGGCCTGCTGGAAGCTCGGCCCGGCGCTGGCCACCGGCTGCACCGTGGTGCTGAAGCCCGCCGACGAAACCCCACTGACCGCCCTCAAGCTGGCCGAGCTGGTGCTGGAAGCCGGCTACCCGGCCGGGGTGTTCAACGTGGTCACCGGCACAGGCCTCAACGCCGGGGCGGCGCTGACCCGCCACCCGGGCGTGGACAAGCTGACCTTCACCGGCTCCACCGAGGTGGGCAAGCAGATCGGCAAGGCGGCCATGGACAACATGACCCGCGTGACCCTGGAACTGGGCGGCAAGTCACCCACCATCGTCATGGCCGACGCCAACCTGCAGGAAGCCGCGGCCGGCGCCGCCAGCGCGATCTTCTTCAACCAGGGCCAGGTGTGCTGCGCCGGCTCGCGCCTCTATGTCCACCGCAAGCACTTCGACAAGGTGATCGCCGACATTGCCGGCATCGCCAACGGCATGAAGCTGGGCAACGGCCTGGACCCGAGCGTGCAGATGGGCCCGCTGATCTCCGCCAAGCAGCAGGACCGCGTCACCGGCTACATCGAACTCGGCCGCGAACTGGGCGCCACCATCGCCTGCGGCGGTGAAGGCTTCGGCCCCGGCTACTTCGTCAAGCCGACGGTGATAGTCGACGTCGACCAGAAGCACCGCCTGGTGCAGGAAGAAATCTTCGGCCCGGTGCTGGTGGCCATGCCCTTCGACGACATAGACGAGGCGGTGCGGCTGGCCAACGACAACCCCTATGGCCTCGGCGCCAGCATCTGGTCCAACGACCTCTCGGCGGTACACCGCATGGTGCCGCGCATCAAGTCCGGGTCGGTCTGGGTCAACTGCCACAGTGCCCTCGACCCGGCCCTGCCCTTCGGCGGCTACAAGCTCTCCGGCGTCGGCCGCGAGATGGGCGCGGCGGCCATCGAGCATTACACCGAGCTGAAGTCGGTGCTGATCAAGCTCTGATCGGCAAGTTAACGACCTGGGTGGACCACGCTGCATCGGCCCACCAGTCGAGGCTCGGCATGGCGACCTTGGTGGATGAAAAAAGCGTCATCCACCCTACGAAACCGGCCGCCTTTGTAGGGTGAACCACGCTTCACCGGTCCACCATTCGGAGCCCCGCCCAACACCGTTGGTGGATGAAAAAAGCGTCATCCACCCTACGAAACCGGCCGCCTCTGTAGGGTGGACCACGCTTCACCGGTCCACCATGCCCCACGCCACAAGATACGAACAAAGGCCCGGCCATCGCTGGCCGGGCCTTTGTCAGACATGGATGGCTCAGGTATCAGCGCTGCGGCTCGTGGGTCCGCTTTACAGGTCAGGATGACTGCAGGCGCGTCATTCGCACCCCGGTCAAAATGACTCCATAACTTCCAACCTACTGATTTCCAAGACTTCCTGCATGGCACGAAAAATGCCCCGTTCCCTTGGCTATACACCTGTCGAGGGATCCGCCATGAAAGTCCCCAGCATCACCCTGTGCCTTGCCCTGCTCTGCTCCCCCGCCGCCTTCGCCGCGGAAGTCCTCTCCGAAACCCCCGACACCACCGTCGGCAAAGCCACCGGCGGCATGACCGGCCTCATGTTCGGCGCCATCGGCGGTCCTGTGGGTGCCGTCGCCGGTGCGGCGATGGGTTACTTCGGCGGTAGTTTCGTGCAGGAATCCACGGGGCTCGGCGAACCCGCCTACCTGGTCAGGACCGACGACGGTTCGGTGCAGCGCTTCCGCTCCCCCGGCAAGCGTTTCAAGCCGGGCGACCAGGTGGAGGTGGACGGCATCCGCCTGCGCCGTCACGAGAATTGAGGGCCCTGGCCGGCCCTCGCCGGGCCGGCCACCCTCAGTCAGTAGCGCTCGAACCCCCGCTGCAGTTCCCAGTCGGTGATGCGCCGGTCGTACTCCTTCTGCTCCCATTCGGCGGTGTGCACGTAGTGGTTCACCACCTCGTCGCCGAAGGCCTTGCGCAGCATCGCCGAGCCCTTGAGGGCGGCGGTGGCGTCGCGCAGGGTCTTGTCCACCTCCGGCAGCTGGTCGTTCAGGTAGGCGTCGCCTTCGAAGGGGGCGCCCAGCTGGAGCTTCTCATCGATGCCCGCCAGGCCAGCGGCGATCAGCGCGGCGAAGGCGAGGTAGGGGTTCAGGTCGGCGCCGCCGATGCGGCATTCGATGCGCACCGACTTGCCGCCCTCGGCGCACAGGCGGAAACCCGCGGTGCGGTTGTCGCGGCTCCACACTGCGCGGGTCGGGGCGAAGGTGCCGGCCTGGAAGCGCTTGTAGGAGTTGATGTAGGGCGCGAGGAAGTAGGTGATCTCGCTGGCGTACTTGAGCTGCCCGGCCACCCAGGCGCGCATCAACTTCGACATGCCGAACTCGTCCTTGGCGTCGAAGAACAGCGGCTTCTTGCCCTTCCTGTCCCAGAGGGAGCTGTGCACGTGGCAACTGGAGCCGGCCAGGTCGTAGCGCCACTTGGCCATGAAGGTGATGGACTTGCCCTGCTGGTGGGCGATCTCCTTGCAGGCGTGCTTGATGATGGCATGGCGGTCGGCCATGGTCAGGGCGTCGGCGTAGCGGACGTTGATCTCCTCCTGTCCCGGCCCCCACTCCCCTTTCGAATTCTCCACCGGCACGCCGCAGGCCTGCAGGTGCTTGCGGATGGCGCGCAGCACCGGTTCCTCGCGGGTGGTCTGGAGGATGCTGTAGTCCTCGATGTAGTTCGAGGCGGTCTTCGGGTGGCTGTAGTTGCGCTTGTGGATGGCCTCGTAGCTCTCGTCGAAGAGGTAGAACTCCAGCTCCGAGGCGAACATGCCGACGTAGCCGCGCTCGGTCAGCCGCGCCACCTGCTTCCTGAGGATGGCCCGCGGGCTGTGGGGCAGGTCTTCGTGGTGATGGTCGAGCACGTCGCACAGCACCAGGGCCGTGCATTCCAGCCAGGGCACCCGGCGCAGGGTGCTCATGTCGGGCTTGAGCACGAAGTCGCCGTAGCCCTTGCTCCAGCTGGCGGCGGCGTAGCCCGGCACCGGCTCCATGTCGATGTCGTCGGCCAGCAGGTAGTTGCAGCAGTGGGTTTCCTCATGGGCGCTGTCGACGAAGAACTCGGCCTGGAAGCGCTTGCCCACCAATCGCCCCTGCATGTCCACCATGCAGGCCAGCACCGTATCGATCTCGCCGCTGGCAACAGCTTGCGTGAGTTCGTCGAAGCTGAGGAGGGGTTCGCTCATGGGGCGGTCCTTCGGTCGGGAACTGCCGAAAGCTTAGCCCAGCAATGGATTCTGCAAGTTTCCCCGCACCGGGATGGGGCGAAGGGTGTGGATGGGGGAATTTGTGGGGTTTTGCAGATTGCTGGGGTTCTGTCGGGGCGCAACCTTTGTAGGGGCGAATTCATTCGCCAAGGGCGGCGCAGCTGCCCCGTTCAAGACCGATGGGCAGGCCTTCGGCCTGCATGGCGAATGAATTCGCCCCTACAGGTTCGTCGATTCACCCCGGATTCTTCCGCCCCACAAAAAAACC
The DNA here is from genome assembly GCF_042656385.1 of Pseudomonas sp. GCM10022186. NCBI lineage: Bacteria > Pseudomonadati > Pseudomonadota > Gammaproteobacteria > Pseudomonadales > Pseudomonadaceae > Pseudomonas > Pseudomonas sp. GCM10022186. The sequence goes on along the minus strand of NZ_JBHSOU010000009.1, from coordinate 144,448 downwards.
GGCAGGCGCAAGGGCACCTGCCGGAAATCGAGGGTTCTGACTCAGTGGGCGATGCACACCGACTTCAGCTCGGTGTAGGCCTCGATCACCGCGCGGCCGAACTCGCGGCCCATGCCGGACTGCTTGACGCCGCCGAAGGGCATGTTCGGGTCCAGCAGCACGTGGGCGTTGACCCAGACGGTGCCGGCCTCGATGCGCGGCACCAGGTTCATCGCCTTGGACAGGTCGTTGGTCCACAGGCTCGCCGCCAGGCCGTAGGGGCTGTCGTTGGCCAGTTCGATCATGGCGTCTTCGTCGGTGAAGGGGATCACCGACAGCACCGGGCCGAACACCTCTTCGCGGGCCACGGTCATCTCGTGGTTCACGTCGGCCAGCACGGTGGGCTGGACGAAGAAGCCGTCGCCTTCCAGGCGCTCGCCGCCGGCCACCACGCGGGCGCCTTCCTCGCGGGCCAGGTCGATGTGCTTCTGCACGTTCTGCTGCTGCTTGCGCGACACCAGCGGGTTGATCGCCGCCTCCTGGTCCATGCCCGGACCGATGGACAGGCCCTTCACCGCCGCGGCCAGGCCCTGCACGAAATCTTCGTAGAGGGACTGGTGCACGTAGAAGCGCGAAGCCGCGGCGCAGACCTGGCCATTGTTCAGCAGGCCGCCGAGCAGCGCGCCCTGGATGGCCTTCTCCACGTCGGCGTCTGCCAGCAGGATCATCGGGTTCTTGCCGCCCAGCTCCAGGGCGAAGCGGGTCATGTTCTCCATGCAGGCCACGCCGACGCTCTTGCCCACGGCGGTGGAGCCGGTGAAGGACACCTTGCTGACCAGCGGGTGCGAGGCCAGGGCGTTGCCCACGGTGCTGCCGCCGCCGGTGATGACGTTGAACACGCCGGCCGGGATGCCCGCCTCGAAGGCCAGCTCGGCCAGGCGCAGGGCGGTCAGCGGGGTCTCGCTGGCGGGCTTGATGACCACGGTGCAGCCGCAGGCCAGCGCCGGCATCAGCTTCCAGGTGGTGATCATCAGCGGGAAGTTCCACGGCACGATGCCGGCCACCACGCCCACCGGCTCACGCCGGGCGAAGGCGGTGAAGCGCGAGCCCGGCGGGATCGGGATGGACAGGTCGAGGGTCTGGCCTTCGATCTTGGTCGCCCAGCCGGACATGTAGCGCATGAACTCGACGGTGGCGCCGACGTCCAGCATGCGCGAGATGTTGATCGACTTGCCCTGGCTGAGGGTTTCCAGCTGGGCCAGCTCCTCGGCGTGCTCCTCCACCAGGGCAGTGAAGCGCAGCAGGATGCGCTCGCGGTCGGCCGGACGCAGGCCGGACCAGACGCGGGATCTGAAGGCCTTGTGGGCGGACTGCACGGCCTGCTCCAGGTACTCCAGCGACACATCCGGCACGGCGGCGATGGCTTCGCCGGTGGCCGGGTTCAAGACCTGCGTGGTCGGGCCTTCCGGCAGCACCCACTGGCCGTCGATGAAGCAGCCGTGGCGACGCTCCAGGAATGCCGCGACCTGCGGCAGGATTTCAACCTTGCTCATGTTCGATCCTCTTCATGGGTGGGCCCGATTCCGCGGCCGCGACGGCGCACGTGGAACCTGGGTCGATGTCCGGATTCTCGGCGCTGATGGGGATCGAAGTTTTTTTGTCCGTGCCAGACGTGTTGGTTGGGCTGCCAGACAACGCGGCCTGGGGAGCGAGGAACACTTGTAGGGGCGAATTCATTCGCCAAGGGCAGCACAGCTGCCCCCTGGAGGTTACCGGGCAGAACTGCGTTCTGCTTGGCGAATGAATTCGCCCCCACAGAAGAGCGTGGCTCAACCCCGGCTGTGCTGCCTGCGGTACTCGCTGGGGGACACGCCGAAGCGCGCCTTGAAGGCGGTGGAGAAGTAGCTGGAGTCGGTGAAGCCCCAGGCGTAGCCGAGGGCCGAGAGCTTCAGCTCGGCGCTGGCGTGGCGCAGGCTTTCGGCGCAGAAGTCGAGGCGGCGGTTCTTGATGTACTGGGCCACCACCAGGCCTTTGCGGGCGAACATGCGATAGAGGCCACGCACCGACACCCCCACCTCGCGGGCGATGGTCTCGGGGCAGAGTTCCTCGGCGCGGATGTGCTCGTCGATGAAGCGCAGGGTCTTGCGGAACATCCGCTCGTGGGCGTCCTGCTCGACCTCGGCGGCACTCAGGGCCGGACGCAGCAGGCTGACCACCGCTTCCAGGGTCGCCTCGCTCTCGGGCAGGCTGAGGCTGTCCTGGCGGGTGGATTCGAGGATCAGCCGGTTGGCCAGCATCGCCACCGGCGAACTGGCCGGGATGCGCTGGGCGCAGCGTACGCCAGAGAAGCGCAGCCCCTGCTCCACCACGTGGCGCGGGAGGATCAGCGACAGCTGGCGGGAGTTCTCGCGGTAGACGAACTCGCTGGGCTGGGTGGAGTCGATCAGGGTGATGTCGCCGGGAGACATCTCGATACTGTTGCCGGCCTGCTCCATGCCCGCATGGCCATTGAGCTGGAGTGCCAGGTAGAAGTGCTTGCCGTCGCTCTGCGCCACCTCCTTCGAGGTGCGGAACAGGCGCGCCTGGGCCACGTCCACGAAGCTCAGCTTGATGGCGCCGGCCTTGTACTCGCGGATGGCACCGGAAAACTCCGAGCCCAGCAGCTTGGCGCCAAAGCGCCCGCAGACCTGGTTGATGCCCTGCAGCCACTCGTCGAAGTGGTCTGCCCTCAGTGCTTGTGCAGTCGTCATGGCTTTCTCAGCCTCACGCTAGGCGTTGTTCTTGTCGTTATCCGGTCAAGCCGGGTTCACCTCGTCCGTGATAACCGCCACCAGGCGGCTTCGTTACCTCAGTCCGCCGAAACGCTGATAGAAACTCTCGCCGGCATCGGGCAGAGGACCATCCGCGGTTTCCAGCGCCGCGTTCAGCCATTCCTCCGCCCTGGCATAGATGAGCCGGTAGATGTTGCGGCACAGCTGGCGCGCCGCGCGCCCCTCCCAATCGCCAGGAAGCAGCTCGTCGGGCAGTTGCGGGTCACGCAGCAGCAGTTTGCGGTATTCGTGGATCAGCAAGGTCCGGGCCAGGAAGCAGTCGGCCGGCTGCAGGTTCTCCTGCTCGCGCAGCGCCTGCCAGAGCGGGCGGAACAGCTGGATGAACTCGCTGTAGTGCGCGCCCAGTTCGTCGATGTTCCAGCTCTCGCGGACCTGCATGCGCAGGGCCTTGGAGGCCAGCACATCCTGGGAGCGGGTCTCGAACAGGATGCTGTCTTCCAGGGCGTCCAGTTCCTGCAGGGTGGCGGTCAGGTCCACCCGGTCGCAGCGCGGATTGGCCAGCACGGTGGGCGAGATCGCACCAAAACCTTGCCACTCCAGCTCTTCGCGCACCTGTTTGCGCTTGTCCTGGGGCAACTGGGAGAGCAGTACCAGGGACCAGGCGCCATCCCAGGCCGGCACGCTGGAGCTGTAGACCCGCTTGAAGGCCTTTTCGAAGCGCCGCCGGCCGGTGCCGGTCAGGCTGTAGTAACTGCGCCGCCCGACCTTCTCGGCACTCAGCCAGCCTTCCTTGGTCAGGCGGAAGATAGAGGTGCGGATCAGCCGCTCGTTGATGCCCATGGGCTCCAGCAACTGGATCAGGCTGCCCAGCCAGACGGTGCCGCCATGGGGTTCGATGGCGTCGCCATAGAGGGTGATGATCAGCGAACTGGCGCGGATCGGCGTCTGCTGCTGGAAGCGGGTGACGAGTTGGTCCAAGGGCACGAGCGAAGTCATGGGCATACTGGAAGCGGAAAAGATGCCGAATATACCCGCAGGCTCCTCGGCATGACTATTGGGGAAAACCCCCGGGTGACGCGGACCCTGCTCATGAAGCAGCATTCCCCTTCGGGCGCAGGCCGCGGTCCTTGATGCGCGGGCGCGTGGCCTCCACCTCGGCCAGCGGCTCGCAGGCCACCATGTTCTGCAGGCAGCGCTGGGCCAGTGCCTGGTACTCGCGGGTGCCGGCCTGCTTCCAGGCCACTTCATCAACGCTGAGGCGGCGCTTGACCTGGGCCGGCGCGCCCATCACCAGGGACTGCTCCTCGCAGCTGAAGCCGGCCTTGACGAAGGCGGTGGCGGAAACGAAGGAGCGCGCGCCGATGCGGGCGTTGTCCATCACCACCGCGTTCATCCCTACCAGGGCGTCCTCGCCGATGCGGCAGCCGTGCAGCACCGCGCCGTGGCCGATATGGCCATTGCGCTCGACCACCGTGTCGCTGTCGGGGAAGCCGTGCATCACGCAGGTGTCCTGGATATTGGCACCCTCCTCCAGGATGATCCGCCCGAAGTCGCCACGCAGGCTGGCCAGGGGGCCGACATAGCAGCCCGGACCGATGATCACATCGCCGATCAGTACGGCGGTCGGGTGCACGAATGCGGTGGGATGCACCACCGGGGTCAGGCCATCGAGGCTGTAGCAGGTCATCGCAGGCTTCCTTCTTCTTATGGGTTCATGCCGCGCCGTGACGGCGGCTCTGCACGGTGACGAAGCGGCGGGCGACGAAGGCACCATCGGTGATCGAAGCGTTGGCCGCCGGGTTGCCGCCGCTGGCATGGAAGTCGCTGAAGGCGGCGGACTGGTTGACGAAGACGCCGCCATCGAAGTTGATCGACAGGGCCACGGCCACCTCCTGGGACAGTTGCTCGGCGCGGTCCAGCACGGCATCAATGGTGGAATACACGCCCAGGGTCAGGGCGCCCTTTTCGGCGATCACCTCGCCCGCCAGGCGCAGGCTGTGCTCGGTGTCGTCGGTGGCGATGACGAAGGCGATGGGGCCGAAGCGTTCTTCGGAATAGGCCGCGCGGTCGGCGGCATCCACCTTCAGCAGCAGCGGCGTATGGATGCGAGCGCCGGGGAACTGCGGATGCTCGCGGGCTTCGCTGTCCAGCAATACCTCGCCCAGGCCGCGGCAGGCCTGGATGCGCTGGGCGGTGGCTTCCGACTGGATGGCGCCGATCACCGCGCAGGCGCGCTCGTTGTCGGCGAGGAAGCTCTTGATGGCGCCCGCCAGGGTCTGGGCGACTTCATCGAAGGACAGTTGCCCGTCGCCGTTGCGGATGCCGCCGCGTGGTACGTAGATGGCCTGGGTGGTGGTGCACATCTGCCCGGAATAGAGGCTGAGGGAGAACGCCAGGTTGCGCGCCACGGCCTTGATGTCACGCACGCTGTCGATGATCACGCTGTTGATGCCGGCCTTCTCGGTGAACACCTGGGCCTGGCGGGCGTTGTCTTCCAGCCAGTTGCCGAAGGCGTTGGAGCCGGTGAAGTCCACCAGCTTCACCCGCGGGTCCAGGGCCAGGCGCTGGCTCACCGGCGCTTCCGGGGTGTCCACCACCAGGCTCACCAGCGCTGGGTCGAAGCCCAGCTCGGCGAGGACCTCCTGGGCCACCTTCACGCTCATGGCCACCGGCAGGATCGCGCCGGGGTGTGCCTTGACCAGCACCGGATTGCCAGTGGCCAGGCTGGCGAACAGGCCCGGGTAGGTGTTCCAGGTGGGGAAGGTGGAGCAGGCGATCACCAGCGACAGGCCGCGCGGCACGATGTGCCAGCGCTTGTCCAGCACCAGCGGGTCCTGCTTGCCCTGGGGCTTGGTCCAGCGCGCCGCCTCCGGCACTTCATTCATGGCGCGCCAGGCGTAGGCCAGCACTTCCAGGCCACGGTCCTGGGCATGGGGGCCGCCGGCCTGGAAGGCCATCATCCAGGCCTGGCCGCTGGTGTGCATCACCGCATGGGCGAGGGTCGGGCTCAGGGCATTGAGGCGCTGGAGGATCTCCAGGCAGGCGCCTACCCGCGCCTGCGGGCCGGCATCGCGCCAGGCCGGCAGCGCGGCCTGCAGGCACGACAGCAGTTGCTCCGCATCGTACTGGTCGTAGCTCACATTCAGATCGAAACCGTAAGGCGAGCGCTCGGCACCGGCGCGGCCCACGGGTTGCGGGCCGGCCAGGGCAAAGTGCTGGCCGAGCAGCGCCTCGAAGGCCGCCTGGGCGCCCTTCACCGCTTCTTCCGGGTACTGCTTGAGGCTTTCCGGGAAGGGCGACCAGTAGCCGCGCTCGCTGATGGCCTGGACGGCGCGTTCGAGGGTGCCTCGATGGTGCTCGAACAGCTCGAGGGCGGCGGCGCGGGCGGTGGTCGACATGGGAAAACTCCTCAGCAAGGCAGGTGGAGCCACAAGGTGGCGCAAAGCGATTCGCTCGATGACGAATTTTGTATCACATCGATCTGGAACATAAAAGCGCCTTCAGCTGTATCGGATGACGACCGGTCATCGGCGTACATGCCAAGCACTACTTGGCGACAAACACCCGATAACCATGGGCCGCAGGCACTACAAGCAGCCGTCAGCCACCTGTCCTCCGGTAGTAAAGAGGCAAAATATGAGACACATAAATCATATATTTAATTCTTGTTTTGTATCGCTTTGTGGGTATACTCCGGCCAAAGTCGCCCCGCACCTCAGCGCGGGCGACACAGGAAGGGGCCCACCCCGAACCAACCAATAAGAGCGGCCGACACGAGGCCGCGCGTGCACCTGAGGACCGTCGACATGCCTCGTACCCTTGCCGTCCTGCCGCCCGAGCAGGGTGTCCGCCTGATCACCCTGCAGCGTCCGGAAGCGCTCAATGCCCTCAACACCGAGTTGCTGGGCGAGCTGGCCGCCGAACTGGATGCCGCCGAACAGGACGCCGAGACCCGCGCCGTGGTCATCACCGGCAGCCGCAAGGCCTTCGCCGCCGGCGCCGACATCAAGGAAATGGCCGAGCGCGACCTGGTGGGCATCCTCAATGACCCGCGCCTGGCCCACTGGCAGCGCATCGCCCGCTTCGGCAAGCCGCTGATCGCCGCCATCAACGGCTTCTGCCTGGGCGGCGGCTGCGAGCTGGCCATGCACGCCGACATCCTCGTCGCCGGCGAAGACGCCCGCTTCGGCCAGCCGGAGATCAACCTCGGGATCATGCCCGGCGCCGGCGGCACCCAGCGCCTGCTGCGCGCCGTGGGCAAGTCCATGGCCATGCAGATGGTGCTCACCGGCGAGGCCATCGACGCCCGCCACGCCCAGCGCGCCGGCCTGGTCAGCGAAGTCACCCAGCCGGAATTCACCGTCGAGCGCGCCATGGCCATCGCCCGCGTCATTGCCCAGAAGGCGCCGCTGGCGGTGCGCCTGGCCAAGGAAGCGCTGCTCAAGGCCGAGGACACCGATCTCGCCAGCGGCCTGCGCTTCGAGCGCCACGCCTTCACCCTGCTGGCCGGCACCCGCGACCGCGAGGAAGGCATCCGCGCCTTCCAGGAAAAGCGCCGCCCCGAATTCACCGGCCAGTGAACGCTGGCCGCCCGCCCCTTCGCACTCCACAGAGCGCCAATGCCATGAACTTCGAGCACATCCTGTTTTCCATCGAGGAAGGCGTCGCCACCCTCAGCCTCAACCGCCCGGAGCAACTGAACAGCTTCAACGCCAAGATGCACGGCGAGGTCCGCGAAGCCCTCAAGCAGGTGCGGCAGGACCCCGAGGTGCGCGTGCTGCTGCTGACCGCCGAAGGCCGCGGCTTCTGCGCGGGCCAGGACCTGGGCGACCGCAACGTCGCTCCGGGCAGCGCCGCCCCTGACCTGGGCGAATCCATCGAGAAGTTCTACAACCCGCTGATCCGCACCCTGCGCGACCTGCCGCTGCCGGTCATCTGCGCGGTGAACGGCGTGGCCGCCGGCGCCGGCGCCAACATCCCGCTGGCCTGCGACCTGGTCCTGGCCGCGCGTTCCGCCAGCTTCATCCAGGCCTTCTGCAAGATCGGCCTGATCCCGGACTCCGGCGGCACCTGGACCCTCCCGCGCCTGGTCGGCATGGCTCGCGCCAAGGCCCTGGCCCTGCTGGGCGAGCGCCTGACCGCCGAGCAGGCCGAGCAGTGGGGCCTGATCTACCGCGTGGTGGACGATGCCGCCCTGCGCGAAGAGGCGCTCAAGCTCGCCCGCCACCTGGCCACCCAGCCCACCTACGGCCTGGCCCTGATCAAGCGCAGCCTCAACGCCAGCCTGAACAACAGCTTCGACGAGCAGTTGGACCTCGAACGCGACCTGCAGCGCCTGGCCGGCCGCAGCGAGGACTACTGCGAAGGCGTCAGCGCCTTCATGGAAAAGCGCACCCCGGCCTTCAAAGGACGCTGAGCCCATGCCCGCACTGAACACTTCCGCCACGGTCGCCGTGATCGGCGCCGGCGCCATGGGCGCCGGCATCGCCCAGGTCGCGGCCCAGGCCGGCCATCCGGTCAAGCTCCATGACAACCGCCCCGGCGCCGCCGCCCAGGCCATCGACGGCATCGACCGCCAACTCGGCCGCCTGGTGGAAAAAGGCAAGCTCGGCGCCGATGAGCGCGCCGCCATCGTCGCCCGCCTGCAACCGGCGGAGGCCATCGAGGCCCTGGCCGATGCCAGCCTGGTGATCGAGGCCATAGTCGAGAACCTGGAGGTCAAGCGCGGCCTGCTGCGCCAGCTGGAAAGCCTGTGCGGTGCCGACTGCATCCTCGCCAGCAACACCTCGTCGCTGTCCATCACCAGCCTGGCCGCCGGCCTCCAGCACCCGGGCCGGATGATCGGCATGCACTTCTTCAACCCGGCGCCGCTGATGGCCCTGGTGGAAATCGTCTCGGGCCTGGCCAGCGACCCGGCCCTGGCCGCAAGCCTGTACGAAACCGCCAAGGCCTGGGGCAAGCAGCCGGTGCATACCCGCTCCACCCCCGGCTTCATCGTCAACCGCGTGGCGCGTCCCTTCTATGCCGAAAGCCTGCGCCTGCTGCAGGAAGGCGCCGCCGATTGCGCCACCCTCGATGCGCTGATGCGCGACGCCGGCGGCTTCCGCATGGGCGCCTTCGAGCTCACCGACCTGATCGGCCATGACGTCAACTACGCCGTCACCTGCTCGGTGTTCGACGCCTACTACGGCGACTTCCGCTTCCAGCCCTCGCTGATCCAGAAGGAACTGGTGGACGCCGGCCGCCTGGGCCGCAAGAGCGGCCATGGCTTCTACAGCTACGCCGAGGGCGCCGAGCGCCCGCAGGTGGCGGAGCTGAGCAGCGCCGCAGCCGTGGAAACCTGCGTGGTGGAAGGCAGCCTGGGCGTGGCCGAGCCGCTGGTGCAGCGCCTGCGTGACGCCGGCGTGAATGTGGTGCGTCGCGACGGCAACGGCCTGCTGCGGGTAGGTGATGCGGTACTCGCCCTCTCCGACGGCCGCCTGGCCAGCCAGCGCGCCCGCGAGGATGGCCTGGCCAACCTGGTGCTGATCGACCTGGCCCTGGATTACGCCAAGGCCACGCGCCTCGGCATCAGTTGCGCCGCCGCCACCAGCGCGGATGCCCGCGACCAGGCCGTGGCCCTGCTGCAGCGGGCCGGCCTCAAGGTCAGCCAACTCGCCGACATTCCCGGCCTCGCCGTGCTGCGCACCGTGGCCATGCTGGCCAACGAAGGCGCCGATGCGGTGCTGCAGGGCGTGGGCAGCGCCGCCGACATCGACCTGGCCATGCGCGCAGGCGTGAATTACCCGCAAGGCCCGCTAGCCTGGGCCGACGCCATCGGCCTGCCGGCGGCACTGCGCACCCTGGACAACCTCCAGGCCGCCTATGGCGAAGAGCGCTACCGCCCTTCCCTGCTGCTACGCCGCCACGTCGCCGAAGGGAGGAACTTCCATGACTAACCACGAAGCCCTGAGTCTCGCCGAAGCCTGCGGCTCCGCCCTGTTCGAGCGCGACGCCGCCAGCCAGGCCATGGGCATGCGCCTGCTCTCCGTGGCGCCCGGCCAGGCCCGCGTCGGCATGACCGTGCGCCAAGACATGGTCCAGGGCCATGGCACCTGCCACGGCGGCTACCTGTTCGCCCTGGCCGACTCGGCCTTCGCCTTCGCCTGCAACAGCTACAACGAAGCCACCGTGGCCATCGGCTGCAGCATCGATTACGTGGCGCCGGCGCGCCTCGGCGACACCCTCACCGCCCAGGCCAGCGAACAGAGCCGCAGCGGCCGCACCGGCAACTACGACGTGCGCATCGAGAACCAGAACGGGCAACTGATCGCCCTCTTCCACGGCAAGTCCTACAAAGTGCGCGGCCCGGTACTCGCGCAGGAGAACCCCGATGAATGACGCCTTGATAATCGACGCCGTGCGCACGCCCATCGGCCGCTACGCCGGGGCCCTGTCCGGCGTGCGTGCCGACGACCTCGGCGCCGTGCCGATCCGCGCCCTGATGGCCCGCCATCCGGAGCTGGACTGGAGCGCCGTCGACGACGTGATCTATGGCTGCGCCAACCAGGCCGGCGAAGACAACCGCAACGTCGCGCGCATGTCTTCCCTGCTCGCCGGCCTGCCGCTGAGCGTCCCCGGCACCACCTTGAACCGCCTCTGCGGCTCCGGCCTGGACGCCGTGGGCAGCGCCGCCCGCGCCCTGCGCTGCGGCGAGGCCGGGCTGATGATCGCCGGCGGCGTGGAATCCATGTCCCGCGCGCCCTTCGTCATGGGCAAGGCGGAAAGTGCCTTCTCCCGCCAGGCGGAAATCTTCGACACCACCATCGGCTGGCGCTTCGTCAACCCGCTGATGAAGGCCGGGCTCGGCATCGACTCCATGCCGGAGACCGCCGAGAACGTCGCCGAGCAGTTCAATATTTCCCGCGAGGATCAGGACGCCTTCGCCCTGCGCAGCCAGCAGCGCGCCGCCGCCGCCCAGGCCAGTGGCCGCCTGGCCAGGGAAATCGTTCCGGTGGAAATTCCCCAGCGCAAGGGCCCGCCGAAACTCGTCGAACAGGATGAACACCCGCGCGGCGACACCACCCTGGAACAGCTGGCCAAGCTCGGCACGCCGTTCCGCCAGGGTGGCAGCGTCACCGCCGGCAACGCCTCGGGTGTCAACGACGGCGCCTGCGCCCTGCTCCTGGCCAGCCCCGAAGCGGCCAAGCGCCACGGCCTCAAGGCCCGCGGCCGGGTGGTCGGCATGGCCACCGCCGGCGTCGAGCCGCGCCTCATGGGCATCGGCCCGGTCCCGGCGACCCGCAAGGTGCTGGAACTGACCGGCCTGTCGCTGGCCGACATGGACGTGATCGAACTCAACGAAGCCTTCGCCGCCCAGGGCCTTGCCGTGCTGCGCGAGCTGGATCTCGCCGACGACGACGCCCGGGTCAACCCCAATGGCGGCGCCATCGCCCTCGGCCACCCGCTGGGCATGAGCGGCGCGCGGCTGGTCACCACCGCCCTGCACGAACTGGAAGAACGCCAGGGCCGCTATGCCCTCTGCACCATGTGCATCGGCGTCGGCCAGGGCATCGCCCTAATCATCGAAAGGCTCTGAAACGCAAGAACCAAGATCGGAAAAACGGGTGAGGAGTATCCTCTTCCTCAGCACTCAGGGGCCTACAGGCCCCCGCACAAAAATAATTTGAGTGAAACCATGAACATGATTGCCAATACCGCCTTGCTTGACCCGATGGAAACCGCCAGCGTCGACCAACTGCGCCAGCACCAGCTGGAACGCCTGCGCTGGAGCCTGAAGCACGCCTACGAGAACGTCCCGCTGTACCGCCAGCGCTTCGATGAGCGAGGCGTGCATCCGGATGACCTGAAGTCCCTGGAAGACCTGGCCAGGTTCCCCTTCACCGGCAAGAACGACCTGCGCGACAACTACCCCTTCGGCATGTTCGCAGTGCCGCAGAGCGAGATCGTGCGCATCCACGCCTCCAGCGGCACCACCGGCAAGCCCACGGTGGTCGGCTACACCCAGAACGACATCGACACCTGGGCCAACGTGGTGGCGCGCTCGATCCGCGCCGCCGGCGGCCGCAAGGGCGACAAGGTGCATGTGTCCTACGGCTACGGCCTGTTCACCGGCGGCCTGGGCGCCCACTACGGCGCCGAGCGCCTGGGCTGCACCGTGATCCCCATGTCCGGCGGCCAGACCGAGAAGCAGGTCCAGCTGATCCGCGACTTCCAGCCGGACATCATCATGGTCACCCCCTCCTACATGCTGAACCTGGCCGACGAGATCGAGCGCCAGGGCATCGACCCGCACAAGCTGGCCCTGCGCCTGGGCATCTTCGGCGCCGAGCCCTGGACCGCCGAACTGCGCCGCGCCATCGAGGAGCGCATGGGCATCACCGCCCTGGACATCTACGGCCTGTCGGAAATCATGGGCCCTGGCGTGGCCATGGAATGCGCCGAGACCAAGGATGGCCCGACCATCTGGGAAGACCACTTCTACCCCGAGATCATCGACCCGGTGACCGGCGAAGTGCTGCCGGACGGCGAAATGGGCGAGTTGGTGTTCACCTCGCTGTCCAAGGAAGCCCTGCCGATGATCCGCTACCGCACCCGCGACCTGACCCGCCTGCTGCCGGGGACCGCGCGGCCGATGCGGCGCATGGACAAGATCACCGGCCGCAGCGACGACATGCTGATCATCCGTGGCGTCAACGTGTTCCCGACGCAGATCGAGGAGCAGGTGCTGAAGGTCAAGCAGTTGTCGGAGAACTACGAGATCCACCTGTTCCGCAACGGCAACCTGGACAGCATCGAAGTCCATGTCGAGCTCAAGCACGAACACGACGGCCTGGGCGAGCAGCAGCAACAGGCGCTGTGCAACGAGCTCTCCAAGTACATCAAGACCTATATCGGCATCAGCTCGCGCATCGTCCTGCGCCCCTGCTTCTCGCTGAAGCGCTCCGAGGGCAAGGCCTGCCACGTTTACGACAACCGCAACAAGGGCTGAGTCCGGCCCAATGAGAAAGCCCCGATCTGGCGGGGCTTTCTTGTGTTCCTGCCGAATCAGGCATGGCTGGAAGGCTTGATGAGGCTCTCTGCCGGAATACCGAACATCTCGTGGAGTTTCCAGATCATCGGCAAGGTCAGCGAACGTTTGCCATTGAGCACCTCATAGACGCGATTCGGACGGCCGATGGCCGGAACCAGATCCGCCACGGTCAAACCCGATTGCTCCATGCGGAACTTGATGGCATCGACCGGATTGGGCAGATCGACGGGAAACTGACGCGCCTCATAGGCCTCGATCAGCGTCAGCATCACCTCGAAGTAATCCCCCTCGGGGCTGCCCGGTTCCGGCTCGTTGTCGAACAGGGCGGACACCTGCTTGAGCGCGGCGCGATAGTCTTCGTCCGTACGAATCGGGTGAATGTTCATGATCTTTACTCCATCTCCACGCTGTCGGCGTCGATCGCGTCGTACTGCTCATGTGTGCCGACGAACTTGATGTAGAGCGCGCCGAAGCGATAGGCGACAGCGACCACCAGACGAAAGTCGTTGCCCTTGATGTTGAATACGACCCGGCGACTCTTGAGGATGCTCGCATTGCGGTACTGGGCCTTGATGTCGGCAGGACTCGCCCAATTCGCCTTCCTGGCCTCATCTATCCACGCCAGCAGCGGCTGCTCCGAATCCGGATACCGTTCCCAGAACGCCTTCAGGTGACTGAGCGCGATGATTCTCATGGCGATGGATACTAGTCCCATAGTGGGACCAGGGCAACCAGCCCCCTCCAGAACCAATGGATCACCAGCCATTGGCGAAAACCCTGCTCAAACGGGGCTCTCTTCCGGGCGCCGGGCCACGACCACCCGTCGGACCGGCCACGACCTTCCCGGAAAACTGTCGAACCGACAGGAATTGCATCGACTCATTGGCATATCGGCATGGAAACGACTGACCGCTCCAACCCACCCACGCAGGAGATCGATCATGACCTATGTAGATGGCTTCGTTGTCCCCGTCCCCACCGCCAACCGCGAGGCCTACCGCAAGGTGGCCGAGATGGCCGCGGGAGTCTTCAAGGAATGCGGCGCCCTGAGCGTCGTCGAGTGCTGGGGTGACGATGTGCCCGAAGGCAAGGTGACGTCTTTCCCGATGGCGGTGAAACGCAAGGAAGATGAGACCGTCGTGTTTTCCTGGATCACCTGGCCCTCGAAGCAGGTGCGGGATGCAGGCATGAAGAAGGCGATGGAAGACCCGCGGATGCAACCCAGTCCGAGCACCATGCCCTTCGATGGCCAGCGGATGATCTATGGCGGGTTCGAGGTGCTGGTAACTGCCTGAGCAGATCCTGCTGGGGCAGCTTCGCCCTCCGGCCTTTCAGGGGCGGCTACGCCACCCTTCGCGAATAAATTCGCCCCCACAGAAAAACCAGCGCCCGGCCGAAGCCATTTCCCGGATTGGACCATCTAGCAGGTGAGATGCAGGATCGCATTGGTGTGCTTCTGCCCCTCCTGCAGCACCACGATGGCCTCCGCGGTCGGCCTCACGATCAGCTCGATGCCGCGGCGCTCGGCCTCGCGCCTGACTTCCGGCATGACCGGCAAGGCCCCGGTGCCGGTACCGACGACAAGCCGCCGGCAATCCCAGGGAATCTCTTCCTCGATCGACAGCGGGGTGTGACCGAAGGCGTCGCGGAACTTCTTCGAGGGCTTCTTCTTGCGTTTGCGGACCTGGCCGTGGGCGATCACCACATCATGGGGATAGGTGACCCCATCGATGGTGATGGAGCCGAAGGAGAATGCATCGAATCGCATATCCACCTCCCCCGCTTGCTGCAGCCGGCGGCGGATCGGTAAGGGAGCGGGTGCTCGACCCGCTAAGTATGGTCCCCGCCGGAGGCGACGCAGGCCTGGAACCATCCCGCCCAAGGCATGATTGGTCAAAAACTATACTGCTTGGTATGGGGGCAATATCCGCGGGGAGGATTTGATTCAGGAGGGTTCGCCATGCGTATCCTCAAGCTTCTACTGGTGCTCTTCGCCTGCCTCGGCGGGGGCCAGGTGATGGCCGAAACACCCTGGACCAGCATTGACACCAGCGGCGCCATGACGCTGGCCGGGGGCGGCCACTTCAAGGGCCACCACCGGCACGGCCACGGCTTCATGAAGCATCACCATGGCTTCAAGAAGTTTCATTCCCATGGGTTCAAGCGCGGCTTCGTCGGCCATTCCCATCGCTTCCATCACAAGCATCACGGGATCTTCGTGGTGAAGGATCCGCGTTTCGTTCGGCATCACCACTTCCATGGCATTCACGAGCGTAGCAACGGGATCGTGATCCGCTTCCATGAGCCGCGCTCGCGGATGTTCATGGGTTCCGATTTCCATAATCACTGAACTCGGCTGCCGAGCAGCGCCAGCTTCGAGTCCGGTCCAGGACGGAGGACCCATTCAGCCTTGGGCGACAGGGAGGTCACTCCCCGTGCCATCCATCAGGTCTGCGACCACAAACAGAACACCAATCAGACAACAAATCACAATACGAGTATCGCTTTACGAACCACCACAAAACACACTCATCAGCCAGCCGCCCCGCCCCTCCGAACATCTCGGCCATCCCCGGCAAAGCCCCTAGGCACAATGGCCTTTGCACGAATTGCCCGTGCCTTGTGACCGGATCCCCTCCCTGCCACTCGTCAATCCGATACAAAAACTCTTACGACACACGTTTTAGTGTTTGATATTTGTTTTTGTATCATTTAAAAATAGCGCCATGGCCAAGCCACCCCACGAACCCTGCATGGCTGGAGAACGGCATGTACGCACAATTGGTTGAGACCGGCGTGAAGCGCGTGAAGGCGCTGGAGGAGATGTCCTCCGAAGAACGCGCCTTCCAGGAAAAGATCGACGCGGAAATCAAGATCGAGGCGAAGAACTGGATGCCGGACGCCTACCGGCAGACGCTGATTCGCCAGATCTCCCAGCACGCCCACTCCGAGATCGTCGGCATGCTGCCGGAAGGCAACTGGGTGACCCGTGCCCCGACCCTCAAGCGCAAGCTGCAGCTGATGGCCAAGATCCAGGACGAGGCCGGCCACGGCCTCTACCTCTACAGCGCCATGGAAACCCTCGGCGCCGACCGCGACGCCGAGATCGCCAAGCTGCACTCCGGCCGCGCCAAGTACTCGAGCATCTTCAACTACCCGACCCTGAACTGGGCCGACATGGGCGCGGTGGGCTGGCTGGTGGATGGCGCCGCCATCGTCAACCAGGTGGTGCTGCAGCGCACCTCCTACGGCCCCTACTCCCGCGCCATGATCCGCATCTGCAAGGAAGAGTCCTTCCACCAGCGCCAGGGCTACGAAATCCTCCTGCACATGATGCGTCACGGTAACCAGGCCCAGAAGGACATGGTCCAGGACGCCATCAACCGCCTCTGGTGGCCGGCGCTGATGATGTTCGGCCCGAGCGACGCCGACTCCCCCAACAGCGCCCAGTCCATGGCCTGGAAGATCAAGCGCCAGAGCAACGACGAGCTGCGCCAGCGCTTCATCGACCAGACCGTGCCGCAACTGGAGCTGCTCGGCTGCACCGCGCCGGACCCGGACCTGAAGTGGAACGAGGCGCGCGGCCACTACGACTTCGGCGAAATCCAGTGGGAAGAGTTCTACGAAGTGCTCAAGGGCAACGGCCCGTGCAATCACGAACGCATCGCCACCCGCCGCAAGGCCATCGAAGACGGTGCCTGGGTCCGCGAAGCCGCGGTGGCCCACGCCCGCAAACAACAACGCAAAGCGGACGCCGCTTGACCTGCCCCTGATCTGGAGATTCCCGCCATGTCCGAATGGACCCTTTTCGAAGTCTTCGTGCGCAGCAAGCACGGCCTCAATCACAAGCACGTCGGCAGCGTGCATGCCGCCGACGCGCGCATGGCCATCGAGAACGCCCGCGAGCTGTACACCCGCCGCAACGAAGGCGTGAGCCTGTGGGTGGTGCCCTCCGCGCTGATCACCGCCTCCTCCCCGGACGAGAAGGAACCGCTGTTCGACCCGTCCCAGGACAAGGTCTACCGCCACGCCAGCTTCTACGAGCTGCCGGCCGAAGTCGGCCACATGTGAGGCGCCTGCCATGAGCCAACGCGAAGACCTCATCCAATACCTGCTGCGCCTGGGCGACAGCGCCCTGATCCAGGGCCAGCGCCTGTGCGAATGGTGCGGCCGCGCCCCGGCGCTGGAAGAAGAACTGGCGCTGATGAACGTCGGCCTCGACCTGGTGGGCCAGGCCCGCAACTGGCTGGACTACGCCGCCGAACTGCTGGGCGACGGCCGTGACGCCGACCACCTGGCCTTCCGCCGCGACGAGCGCGCCTACCGCAACCTGCTGCTGGTGGAGCAGCCCAACGGCGACTATGCCGTGACCATCACCAAGCAGTTCCTCTACGACGCCTGGCACTTCCAGGTGCTGCACGGCCTGACCGCCTCCAGCGACGAGCGCGTGGCCGGCATCGCCGCCAAGGCCCTGAAGGAAGTCACCTACCACCTGCGCCGCTCCGGCGAGTGGGTCGAGCGCCTGGGCGACGGCACCGGGGAAAGCCACGAGCGCATGCTGGCGGCCATCCGCGAGGTCTGGCGCTTCACCGTCGAACTGGTCAACGGCGACGAGGTGGAGCAGCGCCTGGCCGAGGCCGGCATCGCGCCGAACCCGGCGGAAGTCGCCGCGGCCTGGAAGTCCAAGGTGGCCGACATCTTCGCCAGCGCCACCCTGCCGCTGCCGGAACCGGCCAGCCACTTCTACCTGTCCGGCCGCAAGGGCCTGCACACCGAGCACCTCGGTCTGCTGCTGGCCGAAATGCAGTACCTGCAGCGGGCCTACCCCGATGCGTCCTGGTGAGCTGATCGCCAGCGACCGCGGCGCCAGGCCCGGCGCGCCAGAGGACCTGGCGCGCGCCTGGTCGGTGCTGGGCGCGGTGATGGACCCGGAAGTGCCGGTGGTCAGCGTGGTCGACCTCGGCATCGTCCGTGGCCTCGACTGGCAGGACGGCCACCTGCACGTGGTGGTCACCCCGACCTACTCCGGCTGCCCGGCCACCGAGGTGATCGAGCACGACATCGAGCAGGCCCTGGAAGGCGCCGGCTTCGCCGCGCCGAAGCTGGAGCGCCGCCTGACCCCGGCCTGGACCACCGACTGGATCAGCGAGGACGGCCGTGAACGCCTGCGCACCTACGGCATCGCCCCGCCGGCCGGCAGTACCAGCAAGCGCAGCCTGCTGGGCGAGGCCCCGGAAGTGTGCTGCCCGCAGTGCGGCAGCGCCCATACCGAGCGCCTCAGCGAGTTCGGCTCCACCGCCTGCAAGGCCTTGTACCGCTGCCAGGAATGCCTGGAACCGTTCGACTACTTCAAATGCATCTGAGTGGCGCGCCACCGGAGACGACGACAATGAGCAAATTCCATAGCCTGACGATCAAGGAAGTGCGCCCGGAAACCCGCGACGCGGTGTCCATCGCCTTCGACATTCCCGAAGGCCTCGCCGAGACCTTCCGCTTCACCCAGGGCCAGCACCTGGTGATGCGCACCCGGATGGACGGCGAGGAAGTGCGCCGCTCCTACTCCATCTGCACCGGCGTCAACGATGGCGAGCTGCGCGTGGCGATCAAGCGCGTGGCCGGCGGCCGCTTCTCCGCCTACGCCAACGAGAGCCTGAAGGCCGGCCAGAGCCTGGAAGTGATGCCGCCGTCCGGCCACTTCCATGTGGAACTGGACGCCGCGCGCCACGGCAACTACCTGGCGGTGGCCGCCGGCAGCGGCATCACGCCGATCCTGTCGATCATCAAGACCACCCTGGAAACCGAGCCCCACAGCCGCATCACCCTGATCTACGGCAACCGCTCCAGCGCCTCGGCACTGTTCCGCGAGCAGCTGGAAGACCTGAAGAACCGCTACCTGCAGCGCCTCAACCTGATCTTCGTGTTCAGCCGCGAACAGCAGGACGTGGACCTCTACAACGGCCGTATCGACGCCGACAAGTGCGGCCAGCTGTTCGGCCGCTGGATCGACGTCAAGGCCCTGGACGCCGCCTTCATCTGCGGCCCGCAGGCCATGACCGAGACCGTGCGCGACCAGCTCAAGGCCAACGGCATGCCCGCCGAGCGCATCCACTTCGAACTGTTCGCCGCCGCCGGCAGTGGCGCCAAGCGTGAAGCCCGCGAAGCCGCCCGCGCCACCGACGGCGCCACCAGCCAGGTCACCGTGATCAGCGACGGCCGCGAACTCACCTTCGAACTGCCGCGCAACAGCCAGAGCGTGCTCGACGCCGGCAACGCCCAGGGCATGGAGCTGCCCTACTCCTGCAAGGCCGGCGTGTGCTCCACCTGCAAGTGCAAGGTGATCGAAGGCGAGGTGGAGATGGACAGCAACTTCGCCCTGGAGGACTACGAAGTGGCCGCCGGCTACGTGCTGTCCTGCCAGACCTTCCCCATCAGCGAAAAGGTGGTCCTCGACTTCGACCAGCTCTAAGCGACACCCGTAGGAGCAGGGCGATACCCGCAGTACCCCGTTCGACATTCGCAGCCTTGCCGTCGGCCGCCGGACGGGTCGTCTCGACAATCACAAAAAGAGAGAGCAACCATGACCCCGCAAGACCTCGATCGCATCCGGGAGAACCCGGACTTCATCCAGCTGGTCCGTCACAAGCAGCGCCTGACCTGGTCCCTGACCGCCGCCATGCTGGTGATCTACTACGGCTTCGTGCTGCTGGTGGCCTTCGCCCCCGGCGTGCTCGGCCAGTCCCTCAACGGCGGCGTCACCAGCGTCGGCATGCTGGTGGGCGTGGTCATCATCCTGTTCTCCTTCGCCCTCACCGGCATCTACGTCAAGCGCACCAACAGCGTGCTCGACCCGCTGAACGACAAGCTGAAGCAGGAGTGCGGCCAATGAAAGCCATCGCCTCCCTGCTGCTGGCCGCCGGCCTGTTCGCCTCCCAGGGCGCCTTCGCCGCCGACGCCGCCGCGCGTCCGCTGAACTGGAACGCCATCTACATGTTCCTGGCGTTCGTCGTCTTCACCCTCGGCATCACCCGCTGGGCCGCCCTGCGCACCCGCTCGGCCGCCGACTTCTATACCGCCGGCGGCGGCCTCACCGGCTTCCAGAACGGCCTGGCGATCGCCGGCGACATGATCAGCGCGGCGTCCTTCCTCGGCATCTCCGCGATGATGTTCATGAACGGCTACGACGGCCTGCTCTACGCCCTGGGCGTGCTCGCCGGCTGGCCGATCATCCTGTTCCTGATCGCCGAGCGCCTGCGCAACCTCGGCAAGTACACCTTCGCCGACGTGGTCTCCTACCGCCTGCAGCAGAGCCCGATCCGCATCACCGCCGCCTTCGGCACCCTGACCGTGGCGCTGATGTACCTGGTGGCGCAGATGGTCGGCGCCGGCAAGCTGATCGAGCTGCTGTTCGGCCTGTCCTACCTGCAGGCCGTGCTGCTGGTGGGCGTGCTGATGGTCTGCTACGTGACCTTCGGCGGCATGCTGGCCACCACCTGGGTGCAGATCATCAAGGCGATCCTGCTGCTGTCGGGCACCAGCTTCATGGCCTTCATGGTGCTCAAGCACTTCGGTTTCAGCACCGAAGCCATGTTCGCCGCCGCCACCTCGGTGCACGCCAAGGGCACCGCGATCATGGCGCCGGGCGGCCTGCTGTCGAACCCCATCGATGCCATCTCCCTGGGGCTCGGCATGATGTTCGGCACCGCCGGCCTGCCGCATATCCTGATGCGCTTCTTCACCGTCAGCGACGCCAAGGAAGCCCGCAAGTCGGTGTTCTACGCCACCGGTTTCATCGGCTACTTCTACCTGCTGCTGATCGTGGTGGGCTTCGGCTCCATCGTGATGGTCGGCACCAATCCGGAGTTCCGCGACGCGGCCGGCGCCATCATCGGCGGCGGCAACATGGTGGCGGTGCACCTGTCCCATGCGGTGGGCGGCAGCCTGTTCCTCGGCTTCATCTCCGCCGTGGCCTTCGCCACCATCCTCGCGGTGGTCGCCGGCCTGGCGCTGTCCGGGGCTTCGGCGGTATCCCACGACCTCTACGCCTGCGTGGTCCGCAAGGGCAAGGCCAGCGAGCGCGAGGAAATGCGCGTGTCGCGCATCGCCACCCTGTGCATCGGCGTGCTGGCGGTGATCCTCGGCATCCTCTTCGAGTCGCAGAACATCGCCTTCCTCTCCGGCCTGGTGCTGGCCATCGCCGCCTCGGTCAACTTCCCGGTGCTGTTCCTCTCCATGTTCTGGAAGGGCCTGACCACCCGTGGCGCGGTATCCGGCAGCGTGATGGGCCTGCTCTCCGCCATCGTCCTGCTGGTGCTGAGCCCGGCGGTGTGGGTCAACGTGCTGCACCACGACAAGGCACTGTTCCCCTACTCCAACCCGGCGCTGTTCTCCATGGGCCTGGCCTTCTTCAGTGCCTGGCTGTTCTCGGTGACCGACGGTTCCGAGCGCGCCAAGGCTGAACGCGGCCGCTACCTGGCCCAGTTCATCCGCTCCATGACCGGCATCGGCGCCGCCGCTGCCAGCCGCCACTGAGCCCTTACGAACCGGATGATGGATACAAGAACAATGAACCACAGCCGTACCCTTGCGCCGCTCGTCGCGGCGCTCGCCCTGCCCTTCGCCACTTCGGCGCTGGCGGGCTTCATCGAAGACAGCAAGGGCAGCCTGGAGCTGCGCAACCACTACCTCAACCGCGACTTCCGCCAGGATGGCGCGCCCCAGTCCAAGGCCGAGGAATGGGGCCAGGGCTTCACCGCGCGCCTCGAATCGGGCTTCACCGAGGGCAGCGTCGGCGTCGGCCTGGACGCCATCGGCGAGCTCGGCGTGAAGCTGGATTCCAGCCGCGACCGCCGCGGTACCGGCCTGCTGCCCTTCGGCCCCACCAGCAAGGAACCGGTGGACGACTACAGCGAGCTGGGCCTGACCGCCAAGCTGCGCGCTTCGAAGAGCGTGCTGCGCCTGGGCACCCTGCAGCCGTTGCTGCCGGTGGCCACCTACAACGACACCCGGTTGCTCTCCTCCACCTTCCAGGGCGGCATGCTGACCAGCCAGGAGCTGGGCGGCCTGACCTTCAACGGCGGCCGCCTGACCCGGACCAACCTGCGCGACTCCTCCGGCCGCGACGATATCGGCTTCGGCGCCGCCACCAGCGATGCCTTCGACTTCGCCGGCGGCACCTATGCGATCAACCCGCAACTGGCGCTGAGCTACTACTACGGCCTGCTGGACGACATCTACCGCCAGCAGTTCGTCGGCCTGGTGCACACGCAACCACTGCCCGGCGGCTTCAGCCTGAAGAGCGACATCCGCTACTTCGACAGCCGCGGCGATGGCGTCGAGCGTGCCGGGGAAATCGACAACCGCAACTTCAACGGCATGTTCAGCCTGACCAAGGGACCGCACCGCGTCAGCGCGGCCTGGCAGCAGCTGTCGGGCGACAGCGCCTTCCCCTTCCTCAATGGCGGTGACCCTTATGTGGTCAACCTGGTGACCTTCAACACCTTCACCCGCGCCGAGGAAGATTCCTGGCAGCTGCGCTACGACTACGACTTCGCCGCCCTCGGCATCCCGGGCCTGACCTTCATGACCCGCTATGTCGACGGCCGCAACGTCAAAACCGCGACCGGCGACGACGGCGAGGAATGGGAACGCGACAGCGACCTGGCCTACGTGATCCAGAGCGGTGCCCTCAAGGGCCTGAGCCTGCGCTGGCGCAATGTCACCTTCCGTTCCGGCAATGGCCTGACCACCGATCTCGACGAAAACCGCCTGATCCTCGGCTACACCCTGGCCCTCTGGTAAGGCGGGAGAACAACACACCCTGTAGGAGCGAGCTCTGCTCGCGAAACATCGCGCTTCGCGAGCAAGAACTTGGCGTCCCCCTCGCTCCTACGAAACAGAAATCACGCCCGTGCCCATGCACGGGCCCCCTTCACGGAGAATCCCCCATGAGTCACGCCACCACGCTGCAAAGCTTCATCGGCGGCCGCTGGATCGGCCAGCAAGGCGCCCAGGCACTGCGCAGCGCCATCGACGGCAGCACAATCGCCCGCGCCCACGAGGAAGCCCTGGACTTCTCCGAAGCCGTCGAGTTCGGCCGCCAGCGCGGCATCGCCAGCCTCATGGCCCTGGATTTCCAGCAGCGCGCGGCGCGTCTCAAGGCCCTGGCGCTGTACCTCACCGAACACAAGGAACAGCTCTACACCCTGTCCCGCCACAGCGGCGCCACCCGCGCCGACAGCTGGATCGACATCGAGGGTGGCGCCAGCACCCTGTTCAGCTACGCCGGCGTCGGCGCCCGCGAACTGCCGTCGGGCAACATCGTCCATGAAGGCCCGGCCATGCCCCTGGGCAAGCAGGGCACCTTCGCCGGCACCCACATCCTGGTGCCGCGCGGCGGCCTCGCCGTGCATATCAACGCCTTCAACTTCCCGATCTGGGGGATGCTGGAGAAGTTCGCCCCGAGCTTCCTCGCCGGCATGCCCTGCATCGTCAAACCGGCCACCGCCACCAGCTACCTGACCGAAGCCGCCGTGCGCCTGATGCACGCCTCCGGCCTGCTCCCGGAAGGCAGCCTGCAGCTGATCATCGGTGGCACCGGCGACCTGCTGGACCGCCTGCAGGGCCAGGACGTGGTGACCTTCACCGGTTCCGCCGACACCGCCGCCAAGCTGCGGGTGAACGCCAACCTGGTGCGCAACTCCGTCCCCTTCAACGCCGAGGCGGACTCGCTGAACTGCGCCATCCTCGCCCCGGAAATCACCCCGGACGATCCGGAGTTCGACCTCTTCGTCAAGGAAGTGGCCCGCGAGATGACCGTCAAGGCCGGGCAGAAGTGCACCGCCATCCGCCGCGCCATAGTCCCCGCCAAGCACATCGACGCCGTGGCCGAACGCCTGCGCGAGCGCCTGTCCAAGGTGGTCATCGGCGACCCGGCCGTGGAAGGCGTGAAGATGGGCGCCCTCGCCTCCCACGCCCAGCAGGCCGACGTGGCCGAGCGCCTGGACGCCCTGCTGCAGAGCAGCGAACTGCTGTTCGGCGCCCGCGACGGCTTCGCCCCGCGCGGTGAAGGCGTGAACGAGGGCGCCTTCTTCGCCCCCACCCTGCTGCGTTCCCGCGACCCGCACGCCGAGGGCGGCGCCCACGACATCGAGGCGTTCGGCCCGGTGAGCACCCTGATGGCCTACGACGACCTCGACGAGGCCATCGCCCTGGCCGCCCGTGGCAAGGGCAGCCTGGTGGCCAGCCTGGTCACCAAGGACCCGCAGGTAGCCGCCCGCGTGGTGCCGCAAGCCGCCGCCCTGCACGGCCGCCTGCACATCCTCGACCGCGAATCCGCCGCCGAATCCACCGGCCACGGCTCGCCGCTGCCGGTGCTCAAGCACGGCGGCCCCGGCCGCGCCGGTGGTGGCGAAGAGCTGGGCGGCCTGCGCGCCGTCAAGCACTACCTGCAACGCGCCGCCGTCCAGGGCTCGCCCACCATGCTGGCCGCCGTGACCCGAGAGCACGTACGCGGCGCCCAGGTGATCGAAACCGAGGTGCACCCGTTCCGCCGCTACTTCGACGAGCTGCAGATCGGCGAATCCCTGCTGACCCACCGCCGCACCGTCACCGAGGCCGACATCGTCAACTTCGGCTGCCTGTCGGGGGACCACTTCTACATGCACTTCGACGAGCTGGCGGCCAAGGAATCCCAGTTCGGCAAGCGCATCGCCCACGGCTACTTCGTGCTCTCCGCCGCCGCCGGCCTGTTCGTTTCCCCCGGCGTCGGCCCGGTGCTGGCCAACTACGGCCTGGACACCCTGCGCTTCATCACCCCGGTGGGCATCGGCGACACCATCCAGGCGCGCCTGACCTGCAAACGCAAAATCGACCAGGGCAAGAAGAGCCCGAAGGGCGAGCCCCAGGGCGTGGTGGCCTGGGACGTGGAAGTCACCAACCAGAACGGCGAACTGGTGGCCAGCTACGACATCCTCACCCTGGTGCTGAAACGCCCTTGAGCCGTGTGAACCGAGTCGCTGCGTGAGTTTACGACCGGCCTTCGGGCCGGTCTTTTTTTTGCCTTCAGCCCGTGCGCGGAAACGAATTCGGGCGGTTGTCGTGAGGGGTAGCTGTGCTGCCCATTCGCAAGTAAACATCCACCCGGGAGCGGCAGTGGGATTTCCCCGGACTTCATCCGGCTACTGATCACTGGCTGCCGCATAGCCCCTGTAGGATGGGTGGAGCGGAGCGATACCCATGCGGACAAAGCTGATGGGTATCGCAGGCTCCACCCATCCTACAGAAGCTCCGACTTCATCCTGCCAATCGGAGCATTTCGATCGTCACCGGCAGCGCCGATGACTCATGACCACGCCCTGAGGACTGGTTTCCCGAGTTCGAATGAATTCGCTCCCACAGGAATCCCTCGCCTGTAGGAGCGATTTCAATCGCGAAGCAAATCGAAGATTTGCCCTCCACCGCCCTAGAACAGCAGCTCCAGCATGTCCGCCAGGCGCCGGTCGTCGGCGTTGCGCGAGCGTGCGCAGGCTTTCAATGCCTGCTGCAGGCACTGGATGAAGCAGCGCGCCGCCGGGTCCAGGGCCTGGTCGCGCAGGCGGATCAGGCTGATATCGCTATCGGCCAGCGTCTCTTCCAGCTCCAGTGCCCGCACCCGGCCGCGCATGGGCTCGCAGAGGAGCATCGGCTCGGGTGAATAGCCGAGCAGCCCCGCATTGACGATCAGGCTGGTGAGCATGGCGCTGGACTGGGCGCAGACAATGCGCCCCGGGCAAACCTGGTGGCCATGGCGGCCGAAGACTTCCTGCACCACCTGGTCGTAGCCGGCCTGGGTGAAGTTCATCACCCAGTCCTGCTCCAGCAACTCCGCCAGCGACCGGGCCGCCTGCGAGGGGTGGCCTTCGCAGGCGACCACCTTCATGCGGTAGCGGGCCAGGGGCTCGTGGATGAACTCCTGGGCAGGCAGCACGCCCGCCGGCCCCAGGGCGAAATGCATCACCCCGCTGCGCAACAGCGGCAGGCTCACCGCCTGCAGGCCTTCATAGAGTTCCAGGCGCACCGCCGGCATCTCCCGGCGGAAGGCCTGCACGGCCGCCGCCAGCAGGGTCTGCCCGAACCAGGGGGTGACGCCCACGCACAGGCGCGCCGCCACCTCGCCGCGCAGGCTCGCCAGGTCGCGCTGGGCGCTTTCCAGCTGGCTGGCGATCTGCCTGGCGTGGGGCAACAGCACCAGTCCGGCCTCGCTGAGCCGCGCCCCGCCGGCATGGCGCATCAGCAGCGGCAGGCCCTGCTCTTCTTCCAGCTCGCGCAGCGCACGGGTGATGGCGGACTGGGACAGGCCCAGTCCCCGGGCGGCCGCGCGAATGCCGCCGCCATCGGCGACCGCGATCAGGGCCTGTAGCTGGTGCAACTTCATGGAGACCTCCTGCCTGAACACCAAAGCGGGTCACGACAACATTTTTGCGGCTTATGCCGGCCAGACGCGGGCGCTAGGTTAGGCCACCAGATCGACCCAGCCAACCGGACAAGAACGACATGCACACGCACCGCATCCATCCCGGCATCGCCGCCATCACGCCCGCCATGACCGAACTCCGCCGCGCCATACACGCCGAGCCGGAGCTGGGCTTCGAGGAGTTCGCCACCCGCGAGAAGGTCATCCGCCACCTGCGCGACTGGGGCTACGAACTGTACGACCTGGCCGGCACCGCCGTGGTCGCCACCTTGCGCAATGGCGAGGGCCCGACGCTCGGCCTGCGCGCGGAGCTGGACGCCCTGCCCATCCAGGAACAGAGCGGCCGTCCCTGGAGCAGCCAAGTCCCCGGCAAAATGCACGCCTGCGGCCACGACGGGCATACCGCGATGCTGCTGGCGGCGGCCTGCGAACTGGCCCGCGAACGCAACTGGCGCGGCACCCTGCACCTGTTCTTCCAGCCCGCCGAGGAAGGCCATGGCGGCTCCGGCGCCAAGCGCATGCTGGACGAAGGGCTGTTCCGCCTGTTCCCCTGCGACGCCCTGTTCGCCCTGCACAACTTCCCCGGCATGCCGGTCGGCCGCTTCGGCGTCCTCGCCGGCCCCTTCATGGCCTCCTCCGACAGCGCCAGCATCGTCATCCACGCCAGCGGCGGCCATGGCGCCATGCCGGACAAGGCGGTGGACCCGGTGGTGATCGGCGCCTCCCTGGTGATGGCGCTGCAGACCGTGGTGTCGCGCAACGTGCCGCCCAGCGAGACGGCGATCGTCACCACCGGCGCCTTCCTCGCCGGCGACGCGCCCAATGTGATCCCGCAAAGCGCCGAGCTGCGCCTGAGCATCCGCGCACTGAACCCGCAGATCCGCCAGTTGCTCAGGCAGCGCGTCCAGGCCCTGGCGGAAGGCCACGCGGCCAGCTTCGGCGCCAGCGCCGAAGTCAGCTTCGACAACGGCTACCCGGTGCTGATCAACGACCAGGCGGCCAGCCGGTTGGCCACCGAGGTGATCCGCGACTGGCTGGGGGACGAGGGCCTGGCGGCGGACGTGAAGCCCATCTGCGCCAGCGACGACTTCGCCTTCTGGCTGGAGAAGGTGCCCGGCTGCTACCTGCTGATCGGCAACGGCGAGGGCCACGGCAGCTGCGAGGTGCACAACCCCGGTTACGACTTCAACGACCAGGCCCTGCCACTGGGGGCCACCTTCTGGGTCAGGCTGGCGCAACGCTTCCTGGCCTGACACGGACCTTCCCGAGGAACCACACGATGACAACAAGAACAACATCCTTCGACCTCAGCCAGGACCGCCCCCGACCGGCCAACCACAAGGCCATCGCGGCGATCTGCCTGGGCAACGCCCTGGAGTTCTACGACTTCCTGGTCTACAGCATGCTGGCGACGCTCATGGCCCGGCTGTTCTTCCCCTTCGGCGACCACCCGCTGATCCCGCTGCTGCTGTCCCTGGCGGTGTTCGGCACCGGCTTCGTCATGCGCCCGCTGGGCGCGCTGGTCATCGGCCTGTACGCCGACCGCGCCGGGCGCCGTTCCGCCATGCGCCTGACCCTCTGGCTGATGGCGATCGGCTCGCTGCTGTTCGCCGTCGCCCCCACCTACGCCCAAGCGGGCCTGCTCGGCCCGGCGGTGGTGATCCTCGCCCGCCTGCTGCAGGGCTTCGCCCTGGGCGGCCAGATCGGCACCTCCACCACCATGCTGATGGAGTACGCCGACAAGGACACGCGCGGCTACTACTGCAGCTGGCAGGTCTTCAGCCAGAGCCTGGGTATCTTCTTCGGCGGCCTGCTGGTCACGGCGCTGAGCAACCTGCTGACGCCCGAGGCCATGGACAGCTGGGGCTGGCGGCTGATCTTCGCGGTGGGCATCCTCGCCATCCCGGTCAGCGAGTACATCCGCCACCGCCTGGACGAGACCCAAGCGCACCGAGCGGCCAGCACCAAACCGCGGCCGGTGGAGGTCAACCGCCTCGCGCTGCTGCTCGCCCACCCACGCCAGCTGTGCGCCGGCATCCTGCTCGTGATCGGTGCCACCGTGCCCGTCTACATGATCCAGTTCTACCTGGCCAACCACGCCATCGGCGTGCTGGGCATGCCCCTGGGCACCGGCACCTGGGCGGCCATAGTCGCCTGCCTGCCCCAGCTGCTGCTGTCCGCCCACGCTGGCCGCCTGAGCGACCGCATCGGCCGGCGCAAGGCGATCTTCTGGCCCATGCCGATCCTCCTGCTGGCGATCTACCCGGCCTTCCTGGTGATCAACCAGAATCCGGACATCAGCGTGCTGCTGGCGGTGGTGTTCCTGCTCAGCATCCCGCTGACCTACACCATAGTGCCGAACCTGGCGATCCTGCCGGAGCTGTTCCCGGTGGAAATCCGCGCCAGCGGCATGTCCCTCGCCTACTGCATCGGCGTGGCCCTGTTCGGCGGCTTCGCGCAGTTCTTCGCCGCTGGCCTGGTGAGCCTCACCGGCAGCCCCAACGCGCCGGCCTGGTACATCTTCGGCGCCATCCTGCTGGCGCTGGTCGGGCTGAAGCTCGCCCCGGAAACCGCCGGCAAGGAACTCGACTGAGCCTGGGCATCCTCACCCTGTAGGAGCGATTTCAATCGCGAAGCAGGGCGCAGACCTGCCATGCCCTCGCAAGGGCCGGCTGCGCCGTCCAATCGCGAATGAATTCGCTCCTACAGCGCTCTTGCCAATACGGCATCCCGAATCTGGCACGCAGCATCAAGCCCTTGGCAAGCAGGCTCAAGGCCAGCCCCGGGCAACTCCTTAGTATCCGGACGCAGAAACGCAGCC
Organism: Pseudomonas sp. GCM10022186; assembly: GCF_042656385.1. Lineage (NCBI taxonomy): Bacteria > Pseudomonadati > Pseudomonadota > Gammaproteobacteria > Pseudomonadales > Pseudomonadaceae > Pseudomonas > Pseudomonas sp. GCM10022186. Next base: position 115,394 of record NZ_JBHSOU010000009.1, on the reverse strand, counting down.
CTGCCAATACCTACAAAAAAGGAAGCCTTGCGATGAAGCGGTCCGCCCTGTTCCGACTGTCCACCCTCGCCCTCCTGGTGAGCAGCGCCACCCAGGTTGGTGCCTACGAACTCTACGCCGACCAGGACACCCACCTGAATGCCGACCTGGAAGCCGTATTCGGCTTCTTCCACAGCCAGGAGAACTACGCCACCACCGGCTCCAGGAGCGAAGGATCGTCGTCCTGGCGCGAGGGCTATGCCAAGTACGGCATCAGCTTCGATCAGGGCCTGGCCGGCGCCGGCACCAGCTATGGCGCCTTCAACCTGCTCAGCTCCGGCACCTGGGGCGATGGCGATGCGGCGGGTTTCACCGACGGTTCCGAGCGCACCACCAAGATCGAGGACGCCTACCTCGGCTGGCGCTCAGGCAGCCTGTTCGAGGCCCTGGGCGAGGATGGCGTGGACTTTTCCTTCGGCCGGCAGAACCTCATGATCGGCGATGGCTTCCTCATCAACGGCGACGCCCTGAACCTCGGCAAGGGCTTCGCCGACGGCGAGTTCAACCGTGGCGGCGCCTACTGGCTGGCCGCGCGCAAGGCCTTCGACCAGACCGCCGTGCTGCGTCTCGGCGGCAAGGACGGCCTGCGTGGCGACCTGATGTGGCTGAAGTCCGACAACCGCGCCCAGGCCAAGCCCGAGCTGCTGGTGGGCAACCTGGAGCATGTCTCCGAAGCCGGTACCCTGGGCCTCACCGCCATCGACATCCGCGACATCGACGAAGAGTTCGCTTCGCCCTTCCAGGCCGAGCGCGATGGCATGAAGACCTGGAGCGTACGCGGCCAAGGCAATGCCGGCGTTCAGAACCTGTTCCTTTCCGGCGAATACGCCTGGCAGGACAAGAAGGAGGTCGACGACGAAAACGCCTGGTACCTGGAGGCCGGCTGGACCTTCGCCGATGTGGCCTGGAGCCCGAACCTCAGCTACCGCTACAGCCGCTTCTCCGAAGGCTTCGATCCGCTGTTCACCGGTTTCAGCCGTGGCTATGGCACCTGGTTCCAGGGCGAGGTGGCGGCCAACTACGCCGGCCCCTTCAACACCAACACCCAGGTCCACCACGTCGCCTTCAAGGTCTCGCCGCTGGAGAACCTCAGCGTCGGCGCGCTCTGGTTCGACTTCGACACCCTGGACCAGGACCTCGGCAACTTCGACGGTCGCGAGCTGGACCTCTATGCCGAATGGGCGGCGACGGACAACCTGATCGTCATGCCCGTGGTCGGCCTCTACAAACCGGAGAAGAGCGCCGCCGAAGGTGGTACCCAGATCGGCGGAGACGACAGCAACCTCTACAGCCAACTGGTGTTCGTCACCACCTTCTGAAAATGAATTTGCAAATTGCCAGTGCCGCCGAGGAGCAAAGCAGCGTCGCAGAAGAGATCAATCGAAATGACGAGGCCATCGGCGACGTCACCGAGTCGCTTTCCGGCCAGGCCGAGCAGTCGGCCCGGGTCAGTCGTCAACTCAATGAACTGGCCAACCATCAGCAAGGGCTGATGCAGCAGTTTCGCGCCTGAGACCCACAAGGTCTCTTCGTGTCCAAGGGCAGCCTTGCTGCCACTCCCCGTCGCCACCGATCTGAAGGGTTACCCGCCCCGACTGGTCGGTGGCACCCCAGCCTTCCCCCACAAAGGTGTGACCGACGCCCGGGCAGGCCGCGTCATCGAAGAAAAACCTCCCTGCTCGCAGAAGTCTCCATGCACACACTCCGCAAAGCCCTGCACAACGAGTTGCACTCGCGCCCATCGATCTATTTCCGTGACCCGGCCCACGTCTACCACCTCGCCTTTGCCGATACGGAGGAGGTTTGCGACGTGCTGGTGGACCGCCTCAACCAGGCCGCCGATGCGCCACTGGCCAGCAACGGTTCCCAGGGCCTGCTGCGCATGGGCGAGAACACCCTGAAATGGGAGCGCCACACCGAATTCTTCACCCTCACCCTGGTGGTACCGCGCACGCCGGGCGGGGAGTACTGGCCGCCCCTGCCCGAGGAGCTGGAGAGCCTGGTGGCCGAGCATCGGCATCTGCTGATCAATGCCGACCAGGTGCTGGTGGAGTCGGAGGCGGACTGGGCCGGCGACACGGCGGCCTATGGATTCAAGGACCCGGCGGGCTCCAACCTGGGTGGAGGAGACGCCGTCGCCTGGTCGGACTTCCGCCTCAGCGAGGAAGGCGTGAACCGCATCCTCCTGGTCAATCGCCGACTCAATGCCTATCGCCTCGGCCGGATGATCCGCCGCCTGCTGGAGATCGAGACCTACCGCATGATGGCCTCCCTCACGCTGCCGGTGGCCCAGGCGGTGAGCCTGCAGTTGCGGGAATACGACAAGGAACTGACCGGCCTTTCCGACCGCAACGCCGAGGGCAAGAGCAGTGCCAAGGCGCTGTCGGCGGATATCGCCTCCCTCTCAGCACGCATCGTGCGCAGCACCGCGCGTACCCGGCAGCGCTTCAGCGCCACCGAGGCCTATGCGCAGATCGTCTTCGAACGGATCAACGAACTGCGCGAGACCCATGTCGGCGACTGCCAGCGCCTGGGCGTGTTCATCGAGCGGCGTTTCCGCCCCACCGTGCGCTACTGCGCCGCCACCGACCAGCGCCTGGTACGCCTGGGCCAGAGCGTGGCCAACCTCGGCGACCTGCTGCAGGCGCGGGTCCAGGTGGAAGTGGAGGAGCAGAACTCCGAGATCCTGCGCAGCCTGAGCGCCCGCGCCGAAACCCAGATCAAGATTCAGAAGGCGGTGGAAGGCCTGTCCATCATCGCCATCAGCTACTACCTGCTGAGCCTGTTCAAGCTGTTCTACGGCGGCCTCCATACCCTCGGGCTGGATGTCTCGGCAAAGACCTCGATCCTGGTGATGACGCCGGTGGCGACGCTCATCCTCGGCGGGATCTTCCTGCGGATCAGGAAGGCGAAGGGGCATTGATCCCCGTGACCCAGCCATGGGGGGATGTCGCTTTTCACATCCACCAACGCGGCCACGCCCGCCACCGATGGTGGATCGGTGAAGCGTGATCCACCCTACAAGGCTGCTGCCCCGCGCGGGCGCCACGTCATGTAGGGGGATGTCGCTTTTCACATCCACCGACGCGGCCAAGCCCGGCACCGATGGTGGATCGGTGAAGCGTGATCCACCCTTGGGCTTGCCAGGTGTGTCGGGGACTTTCACCCCTGAGTGGGCGCGCCCTGCCGGGCGCACAAAAAAAAGACCCGGCAAAGTGCCGGGTCAATAACCGTGATTAGCCTGATGAGGAGATAATCTGATGAGTCCGAATCCGGGCCTGTCAGCTTATCCGGCTGGCCGCGAGGCCAGTGATTGGAATAATAATGATTCTCATTTTATGGTCAAGCGTTTTCTGCTTCCGGATGTGAATCGGTTCCATTCATCAGCCGGCGGCCCATCGCCCTCCCCCTTCACTCCAGCGCCAGTCCGGCTTCCGAAAGGGTGCGCCGATAGCTGTCGCGCAATGCCTCGAGACGGGTCCAGACCTGACCCACGCATTCGTCCAGGGCGATATGGCTGCTGGCCCGCACGCGATCATCGAGGCCGCAGCCCGCGTAGAAGGCGTTGACCACCTCGACCATGGGATCGCGCTGGTTCTCCATCAGCACGGCGCCGTGGGCCAGCACCACATGGCGGCTGTCCTCGCGGCGGCGGCGCCAGCGCTGGGCGGTGCCGACCAGCTTGCGCGCCTTGAGGGTGACGTTGTAGCGACCATCGCAGAAGGCGCCGTCCACCTCCCCCAGCCCGCCGGCCAGGCCCATGCCGGCCAGCCAATCGAGCATCGGCTGGCAAAGGCGCAGGTAGGCGTTCTCGATACGGGTCAGCTCGCTTTCCTTTGCAGGCAAGGCATAGACCAGGGCCACATTCAGGACTGCCGGGGACTGCGGCACCGGCTCGCCACCACTGTCGCGCAGGGCGATGGGCCAGCCCATGCCGGCACAGCTGGCCTCAGCCGTGGCGAAGCCCGCCAGGCGACTCATCCGCTGCGGCATCACCAGCGCCGCCTCGCTCGGGCGCCAGAACAGCAGCCCGCATTCCCGCTCGCCATGCTGGACGCTGTCCAGCAACTGGCGTTCCGCATCCAGGCCCTCGACGACTGCGAAGCGCGATATCTGATGCATGAGTCTTCCTGCACAATGTCAATTTTCCAGCAACTCGGCAGCGCCAGGGCGATTGCCGCGCCAAGTCGTTAAATTTCCTTCAGCTCACCCGCCCCAGGTTCACCGTCAGGGGCCAGCTCACCCGGCGGGTGCTCGCCGGGTCGCCCCAGGCCTGCTGGAACTCATCCCGCAGGGGATCGAGAGGGTCGTTCCCGTGGGCGGCCTTGTAGGTTCCCAGGGCCGACCAGCTTTCCAGGTAACCTAGCAACCGTGCCAGGTCCCACTGGGCGTCCAGGGTGAAGGGCGGCACCTCGATGCGCTCGAAAGGAAATGGCAGGGTGCGGTAGCCCTGCTCCACATGCTTACGCTCTTCGGCCCAGTAGGGGCCGAGGATGTCCTGGTAGAGGTGGTTCACCAGCGCATCGACCTCAGGCGTTATCTGCGAGCAGTTGTAGGAGATCACCGCCAGCAGCGCACCCGGCCGGCTGACCCGGCGCACCTCGGCGTAGAAGCGCTCCAGGTCGAACCAGTGCAGCGCTTGCGCCACCAGGGTCAGGGAGACGCTGCCATCGGCCAGGGAGGTCTGCTCCGCCGGCTCGCAGCGGTAGTCGATGTTGGGCCCGGCTTCGGCCTTGGCCAGTTGCTGGGCGCTCACATCGGTACCCACCACCCGCTGGAAATGCCGAGCGAGGTCCAGGGTGGCCTGGCCGGTACCGCAGCCGCAGTCCCAGGCCAGGGACAGATCCGGCGCCTGATTGCTGAGCCAGGCGATCAGGGCGGGGTCGTAGGTGGGACGGTTGGCGCTATAGGCGTCGGAGTTGCGGGTGAAGAGCTGGCTGGTGTCGGACATGGCGAGGGATCCGCTTCTGCTCGCTGGGGCTGCCAGCATAGCGCGGCCTGGAACTGTAGGGCTGACCTTGTAGGGGCGAATTCATTCGCCAAGGAGGCCGAAGGTCTCCCCTGACACCCTGCATTTCCCACCCGCCCTCACCCCAGCCCTCTCCCAAAGGGAGAGGGAGCAGTCCGTGCCGTTATTTCACGATCGCCAGTTCGAAGGAGCCCTGGTCGCTGTGCTCGTGCACCTGCATCCCCGACTCGCCGAGGGCCAGATCCTGCAGGGGGCGCTTGAAGGGTTTGTTGTCCAGGGTCTGCAGGCTGCGGTCTTCGTTGGTGGTCAGCAGCAGCACATAACGTTCGCCCTGGTTGGCGCGGACCTGCACCGTGCCTTCGATGAAGGCGTAGCGGTACCAGGTTTCGCCGTGCAACTGGTAGACGGCGTCACTGACCAGCCGTGTCGGGCGCTTGGCTTCGTCGAGGAACAGCAGCGAGGGGTAGACCACCTGGCGGTTGGCGAAGCTGCGGATGCGCAGGCCATAGCCGTGTCGGGAACGCGGCAGCCTGAGGGCGCTGTAGTAGCTCCGGCCCATGGGGAAATCGAAGCTGGGCGAGAGCTCGTTCAGCTCCTCGTAGCGCGGCTCTTCGACCGACACCTCGGTGAAGGCGTCATCCGGCAACTGCCCGCAGCACCGGTCCACCAGGCTCTGGTAGAGCGCCTCGCCCTGTTCTTCGCTGCCCTCCAGCAGCGCCTTCATGGCCGCCGTGGGCTGGCCGTCGAGGGACGGCAGCCGTGCGGCCTTGCGCCTGAACTCCAGCTCGCGGGCCTCGGTGTAGGCGACGGGGCCTGGCGCTTCCTCGCCGCGCTCGTCCCTGCCCCGGGCCGGCACCGGCGAGTTGTGGGTACGGCCCTGTTCGTCCACCCAGGTGAAGTAGGCAGGCCCCTGTTCCGGACGGGAGTAGCCGCGTCCTTCGAGCACCTCGGAATCGATGTACTCCGCCGAACGCTGGCCATTGGGCAGGACGAAGTCGCGCTGCCCCGCCCCCGCCTGCCCCGCCGCGTAGAAGCTGTTCTGCAGGTTGCCGCTGGCATCCACCCAGGTGAAATAGCGCCGCTTGCTCTCGCCACTCTTGCCGTTGCCGGGCCAGCGGCTGTCGTCGCTGTCCTTGAGGCGCGCCTGGTCGCTCTGGGCGATGCGCCTGGCCGCCTGGCGCTGCTGCTCGCTGTAGCGGGTGTCGACGAAGGTGTTGTGCACCCGGCCCTGGTCGTCGATCCAGGTCAGGTAGCGGCCGTTGCTCGCCTGGGCAGCGCCGGCGAAGGTCAGGGCGATGAAGAGGATGTTCGCTTTCATCAGAAGGTCGTCTGGTAGGTCAGGGCGAGGATGTAGGCCTTCACCGAGGTCTCGACGTTCTGGCCCGCGTAGGGGTTGTAGACCAGGTTGTCGATGCCGGTGCAGTTGAGGTTGCAGCTGGTATTGGCCTTGGTGCTCTGCTTGCTGGTGAAGTAGTTGAAGCCGATGTCGATGTTGGTGTCCTTGTCCCAGCGGTAGCCCAGGCCCAGGCCGTAGAGGTGGGCGTCGCCGATGGGCGCGAGCACGTCGGCCTTGTCGTCGGGGATGGCCGACGGGCGCCATTCGTAGCCGGCGCGCAGGGCCAGGCGGTCGGTCCACTGGTATTGAACGCCCAGGGCCCAGCTCCAGGTATCGCGGTAGCCGCGGTCGAGGATGATGCTGGTGTCGGTGGCCTTGCCGCCGCCGAAGTTCTTGGCGATGCGCAAGAGGTCCAGCTCACGGTCGAACTCGATCTCGAATTCGTTCCAGTCGCTGTAGCCGCTCCACTTGAGATCCAGGTTGAACTGCCAGCGCTCGAAGGGCTTGAGCTTGATGCCGGTGGAGAAGTTGTCCGGGTAGGTCATGTCGAGGGAGGCGTTGCCCGACTCCTCGTCGATGTTGCCCAGGGGGAACAGCGGGCTCAGCACCTGGCCGAACAGCGAGGACTGCAGGCCGGACCAGAAGCCCTGCCAGTCCTTGCTGTAGTCCACCCGGTACTTGCCCTGCAGGTGCATGCGCGCCTCGCTCTGGTAGGTGGCGCCCCAGGCGAACCAGTCGGTGGGCTCCCAGAGCACGCCGATGTTCCAGGTGGGCGACAGCGACTGCTGCAGGTCCAGGTCCAGGTTGGCCAGGGTGTCGAAGGGGCCGAGCTTGCCGCCGCAGACGTTGATCAGCCCGGAGACCACCTCCCCCATCCCCGGCAGGCAGAGGAACTCGTTGAACAGCCGGGTCAGGCCGGTGAGGAAGCCCGGGTTGCGGAAGTCCTGGTTCAGCGCCATGGCCTGGTGGGAGAAGCCGATCGACAGGCCCACCGCCAGCTCGTCGTTGACCTGGTAGCCCAGCGAGGGCGAGAAGTAGGTGATGCGCTGCAGCGCCACCTCGCGGCCCTGGTAGCGCGCCGGGTCGCTGTCCGAATCCCGCGAGTAGCCCAGCGCCATGGGGGCGTAGACGTTGGTGGCGAAGGTGAACTTGGAACCCGGCGGATTGATCGAGAGCCCGGCCAGCGGCGCGAAGAGCACCGGCACCTCGGTCATGCCCCCCATGCCCGGCAGGTACATGGCCGGGGTCAGGGTGCGGCTGCTGGAGTTCTTCACCGGATCGTCGTCGAAGCCGAGGAAGCCGTAGTCCGGCGGCGCCTCGAACTCGGCGCGGATGTCCATCACCCCGGTGAGGAATTTCACCGTGCTCTGGCGGCCCTTGAGCTTGGTCAGGGCGGCCGGGTTGTAGTGCACGGCATCGATCCCGGAGGAATCGGCGGTGATGGCGTTGGCCATGGCCATGGCCTTGGGGTTGCCGATGGTCAGGTCGTTGGCCAGTTGCGCCTGGGCCAGGCCCGCCCAGCACAGGCCGACCCCCGCGATCGCCCGCGCAAGCGGCGACAGTTGCATGCTCATGAGGTCCTCGCTCGGCGGTTACTGGGCCTTCAGGCCCTTGATGTCGAGGGGGACGGAAAGCCCCAGGAGCACGTCCGGCGAATCCTCGGTCATGCCGAAGCCGGCGTTGACGTTGACGATGTAGTCGGGCGAGGTCCGCAGGCCGAGGGAGAAGTTCATGATCGAACTGGTCTGCTCGCTGCCTTCCAGGTTGACGTCCTGGAACTTGTAGGTGGGCGCCAGGCTGTAGGCCATCTGGTAGGAAGTTGCCAGGGATACGTCGTAGGACAGCGCATAGGCGAAGCCCATGCTGAAGTTGAGGGTGTCGCCCGGCTCCACGTCTTCCAGGAGGCGCCCGCCGCGCACCTGGTGGATGTCGTGCACCGGCAGGTTGTAGGTGTAGCCGACGGAGCCGAACAGCACGACCGGGTCGATCACGTAGGACAGGTTGGCGCCCACGCCCAGGCTGTAGTAGCCGTTGCCGGTGGACAGGTCGTTCTCGGTATTGATGTCGTAGGGGCTGTCGCCGGTGGGCAGGCCGAGGGTGGCGAAGAGCGTGGTGACCGGCCGCCCACGGGTGGAGGACCAGGGCTGCCAGCGCAGGGAGGCGGAGATGTCGCCGAGGCTGTAGACGTTCAGGTCGCGCTCGGTGTCGTACTTGGCGACGAAGGGCAGGCGTACGCTGAAGGTCAGGTTGTCCCACACCCCGTAGTCGAAGGTGAAGGAGTTGGTGAAGGTGTGCTGCGCTTCGCTCTGGCCGACCACGCTGAAGACGTTGTTGCCGGTGCGGATGGTCTCGATCTGGACGTCGCGCACCAGGGAATAGTCGAAGCCGTAGGTGAGCGTGCGCTCGCCCTTCTTCAGCAGCGTGTAGCTCTTCTCGGACGCCTGGAAGACCTCTTCCAGCGCCTTGGCGCTGTCGGCATCGTCTTCCTTCTTGCTCAGTGCATCACGCGCCTCGTCCACCGAGGCTTGCTCGGCGTGCAGCGGCAGACTGGTACAGAGCACCAGCATGGCCAGCCATGCGTATTTCCTTGGTCCCATGGTGCTATCCCCAGGTCTTTCTTGTTATGTGCGGGTGTCACTTGCGGCGGATGTAGCGGATATCGCCCCCCGAGCCGAGCTCATTGATTTCGTTCTCGGTGAACTTGGTGATCTGCGGAAACTGCTGGAACGCCAGCAGGCTGACGATGCGGTCGTCCACCAGGCGCAGGTCGCGCTCGGTCAGGGCCATGGCGTTCCGGGGTTCGTTGCCCGAGGGGAAGATCACGAAGAGGACGTTCTGGTCCCAGATTTCCTCGAAACGGGCGCGGGTGAAGCTGATGTTGCCGAGGGCGGGATCGGCGACGAACACATGCTCGTCGTAGACATCGCGCACCACCACGAAATGCTTGAAGCCGCCATAGTGGATCGGGACGATGGCCGGGTGTTCCAGGGCGTCGAGGTCGGCGAACTCGGCACGGAAACCGCCGCTCTTGTAGCCCAGGGCGCCGACGAAGCGCTTCATGTCCAGCAGCGAGAAGCCGCGCCGCTCGACGATCTTGTCGGCCTCGCCGTAGCGCAGCAGGCCCTCCATCACCTGGCGTTCCTCCAGGTTGCGGCCCAGGTAGTAGTCCAGCATCGTGGTCAGCGCGGCGGAGCCACAGCTGTAGTCATAGGCCTGGCGGATGACGTTGCGGAACTGCAGCTGGCTCATCGGCTCCACCACCGCCGTCTCGCGGTAGGGCCCGTTGGGGGTGAGCGGCTGGCTGATGTTCACCGCGCCTTGCGGTTGCGGCCTGGTATCCACCGCCTGGGTGAAGCCGAACAGACCCAGCAAACTGCCAATCAGGATTTCGATCATTGCCGTTCCGACTACGGGGCTCGCGGGGAAAGGCCCCGCCGGCGCGAACCGGCGGGACTTTCCGGTTTACAGGACGTGCGTGGCTATCAGTGGCCCCAGACCTTGATGGTGGAGCCGGACATGTTCATGTTGTTGACGGCCAGGGAGCCGATGCTGGCGGAACTGGCGTCGCCCACGCGGATGGCGCCGACCGAGAGCTGGCCGGTCATGGAGGGCAGGCTGATCTGCAGCTTGTCGGTGCCGCCCGCACCACCGTCGATGACATCGATCTTCAGCGGGTCGGAATCGAGGATGTCGAAGCCGGTGAAGGAGATGGTCTCCAGGCGCAGGGTGCCGTTGGTGGTGGTGCCCCCGCTGGTTTCGGAGTCGGTGTAGACCACGCTGCCGATGCTGCCGTTGAAGCTGCCGGAGATGCTGATGCCGTCCTGGCCGGTCACGCCGGACAGTGCGGTGTCATCCATGGCCTTGAGGTCGGCCTGGGCCATGAAGGGTGCAGCGAGTACGGCAGCTGCCAGAGCCAGTCGTTTGAAGCTTTTCATTCTTTTTATCTCCAAAGTTCACAGGTGGGTTGCCCCAGGGCCTGCCGCCGACTCCTGTCAACGACAGTCGGACCGGCTCACGCCGATCTCCAGGCCGGCCACTGCTTCCCTAGGCGCATCCGGCGAGGATTCGTGAAGCAGCTTGCTTCCCGACCTGGGAACAAAACTACTGGCCCCCTCCCCCGCTGCCAGCCCATCCAACGGATGGAGGGCAACGGGCCATCCCACCTCAAGCCCCGCTCAAGAGGCCCAGGCTCTTGCCTTTGAGTACCGCCTGGGTGCGGCTGCGCACTCCGAGCTTGGCGAACAGGTTGTGCAGGTGCCACTTGATGGTGGCTTCCGACAGGTGCACGGCCTGGGCGATATCGCGGTTGGACAGCCCGGCGGCCACATAGCGCAGGATTTCCCGCTCGCGATGGCTAACGTCTTGATTTTCATCGAAAGTATCCGGATCCACCGCGAGCCGGCGGCACTGCTCGCGCAGGCTTTCGGCCACCCCCTGCCAGGCACCGGCGCGCTTGGGTTCGGCGGCGCGCCAGGCGTCCCAGAGCGGCAGCAGCCAGAGGGCGTCGTCCTGGAACAGCCGACGGTAGCCGCGGTTCCAGGCTTCTTCCAGGGTGTTCTGGAACAGGGCGAAGGCCTTTTCGCTGTTACCCCTGCGCCAATACGCCACAGAAAGTAACAGGGACAGGCGCAGCCGCCGGTCGCGCTGATGCTCGTCCTGCTGCCGTGCCAGGCAATTCTCCAGGCTGGCCTGGGCGCGCTCGGGGCGCCGCTCGGTCAGCGCCAGGCGTGCCTCGGTCAGGGCCAGCACCGTATGGGCGTCGGCGTAGCGCGCCAGCGGCAGCACGGCCAGGTGCTGCTGCAGTTGCAGGCAGATGCGTTCAGCCTCGTTGGGGCGGCGCAGCCAGAGCAGGAACTGCACCTTGCAGGCCATGCCATGGGCGAACACCCGTTCATAGCCCGCCCCCTGCAGCCCGGCCAACCATTCGTCGAGCTGGACCAGGGCCTGTTCCGGTTCGCCGGCGAAGAAGCGCGCCCGCGCCATCACCAGCTGGCCGCGGCTGATCAGCTCCACCGGCGTCGCCACGTCGCGCCAGGTGGTGGCCAGTGGCAGCTCGGCGAGAACCGCCGCGTGGCGATCCTGTTCGTACAACAGGTCGGCATAGGCCAGGGCCAGGGGCCCGCCCACCCGGCTGCGCCGGCCGAATACCCGTTCGACCCGCGCCCGCGCGGCCTCGGCAATGGCCCGCCCACGCTCCAGGTCGCCGCTTTCCTTGCAGATCAGGGATTCGATCAGGCTGGTCATCACGTGCAGGTATTCGCTGTCCACCAGCTTGAGGTTGTCGCGGGCGACGGCGATGGCCCTGGCCGACTCGCCGAATTCGCCCATCAGCGAATAGGCCGCGGCCTGCACGCAGGCCAAGCTGGCGCGGAACACCGGCTGGCTGTCCGGCACCATGGCGAGCCACTGGCGGGCGACCTTGAGGCAGGCCTCCAGCTTGTCCTGGTAGAGCATCACCAGTGCCTTGAGCACCTGGGAGGCGGCCAGCAGTTCACCGAGACCGAAGTGCATCAGCTTGCCGCGCCCCTGCAACAGGCGCGCGCTGACCTCCTCGATCAGCGCCTCGGCCTCGGCGAAACGCTGCTCGAAGGCCAGTTGCCAGGCATAGAAGATCTGGAACACCGGATGTTCGCGGATCACCTCGGCCGGCACCTCCTTGAGCATGGAGAGGATGCCGTAGACCCGGTTGCCGGCGATCAGCCGCGCCCCCTGGCGCTCCAGCAGCTCGGCGGCGAAGGCGAAGTCACGGCCGCGCAGGGCGTACTTGATGGCGCGGTCCGGCAGGTCATGGCCTTCGCACCAGCGCGCGGCGGCATGCAGCAAGGTCGCCGGGTCGGTCCGGCGCGCGAGGCGTCCCAGGAGGAACTCGGCGAACAGGTGATGGTAGCGGAACCACTCGCCCTGTTCGTCCAGCGGGATCACGAAGAGCTGCTCGCGCTGCAGGCGCATCAGCATGTCGAGGCCGTCACGGCGGCCGGTCAGGGCGTTGCACAGGTCGGCGCAGAATTCATCCAGCACCGAGGTCTGGTCGAGGAACTGCTGCAGCGCCTGCGGCAGGCTGTCGAGCACATCCTCGGTGAGGTAGTCGGCGATGTTGCGCTCGGTGCCGCTCAGGCTGGCGAGAAAGGCGGCGCGGTCGGGGTGCCGCGCCAGGGCCAGCCCTGCCAGGTGCAGGGCGGTGATCCAGCCCTCGGTGCGCCCATGGAGCTGGCGCACCTCGGCATCGGACAACGGCAGCTGGCGCACTTCGCGGAAATAGGCCGCGGTCTCTTCCAGGGTCAGGCGCAGGTCCTCGGCCTTGAGCAACAAGGACTCGGCTTCGCTGAACAGCAGGCGCGGGGTGAAGCGGGTGCTGCTGATCAGGTGCACATTGGCCGGCAGGTTCTCGATCAGGTAACGCGCCCCCTGGTCCAGGGCGACATGGCGGATGTTGTGGAAGTCGTCGAGCATCAGGTAGAGCTCGCCCTCGACGCGCTTGAGGTCGCCGACGAAAGCATCGATCACCGCCTCGATGGGCCAGTTCACGTCGCCCTGCAGCAAACCCACGGTGTTGCCGCCGAAACCCGGGATGGCCGCCTCCACGGCGGCGACCAGGTACTGCAACAGGCGCTTGGGCTCGCTGTCGGCCTCGTCGCAGGACAGCCAGGCGACGTGGGCGCCTTCGCCCTGCAGGCGCTGGCGGAACAGGCTGAGCACCGTGCTCTTGCCGAAGCCGGCCGGGGCACTGAGGACCAGCACCCGACGCCCGCGGGCGCCATGCAGGCGCTCGATCAGGGCGCGGCGCGGCAGCAGGGGACGGCCGCCGGCATCGGCCGGAAACAGCTTGGTGCGCAGCAAGGGGATCTGTTGCGGGAGGGACAGGCAGAGGTCGGTCATGGTTCGAGCAGCCCCAGCTCGCGGGCACGCCGGATCGCCTGGGTCCGGTTACGCACCTTGAGCTTTTCGTAGATGTTGTGCAGGTGCCATTTGACGGTCCCCAGCGCCAGGGCGAGCTGCTGACCTATCTCTTCGTTGGACAGGCCCTTGGCGGCCAGGCAGATCACCTCGCGCTCGCGGTCGGTGAGGCCTTCCTCCGGCGCCTCCAGGGATTTGCGCGCAGCCTGCCCCGGCCAGGCCGCCAGCAGGTCGCGGATGAACCCCTGCAACGCCGGTTGGCGCTCCGCGGACTCCAGCTGCTGGAGCAACTGGCGGATGGCCTCGCCCTCCTCGATGAACAGGCTGCGCACACCTTCGCGCTCGGCACTGAGCAGGCATTGCACCAGCAGGCTCTGGGCCCGCTCCTGGTAACCCAGGCGCTGGTAGCTCAAGGCCGCCAGCAGGTCCAGGCGCAGTCGCTGCAGGCCATGCCAGTTGGGCTGCAGCTTGCCGCGCAGCTGGGTGATCTCGTGCAGGGCTTCGCTGAAGTGACCGCGGGCCTGTTGCAGCCGCACGCGGATCAGCCCCTGCACCCAGAGCGCCGAGTTGGCGCCGTGCTGGCTGCCGCCGCTGGCCAGCTTGTTCCAGTCCACCCCCTTGAAGCGCTGCTCGGCGCGCTTGATGCGGTCGGTACCCGGCTCCTGGAGGATCAGCGAGATCTCGTCGGCCACCGCCTGGGCATAGAAGCGCCAGGACTGGATGCGTGCGGCGAGGTTCTGCATCAGCACCAGGGTGGCCTGGGCTTCCTTGACCTTGTCCTGCATGCGCTGGATGCGCGCGAGGAAGAGCAGGCCCTGGGCGTAGATGTCGATGGGACGGATCACGTCGATATGGTTCAGGGCCGCCGCCAGGCGTTCCTCCATGCCTTCGATACGGCCCTGCTGGTAGGCGATCAGCGACTCGACTATGACCGGCAGCGCCATGGACCTGGACTTCTCGCCCAGCTGCGGCGTGACCTGGGCGCGCATCTGTTCGAACAGCATCCGCGCCTGCTTCACCTGGCCCTGCTCCAGGGCGAGGAGAATTTCCACGTTGGCCAGCTGCATGTCCAGGTAGCGGCCTTCGAGAAAGTGGTTGCGTTGCTGGGCCAGGGCCAGCAGCCGGCGCGCTTGGTCGGGCTGGGCGAGGATCGCCAGGGCCATGGCGCCGATCACCAGGATGGCCACTTCGAGGAATGCCTGGTTGCGCCCGAGCTGGGCCTCGACCCGGCGGGCGATGGCCACGCAGAGTTCCAGGTCGTCCTTCTGCAAGGCGATGGCGGCCTTCACCGCCAGGGTCGCCAGGTACTTGTCGTTCAGTTGGCTCTCCGCACGGGTCCCGCCCCAGCGCGCCAGCAGTTCGTCGAGCATCCGGTTGGCTTCCGGCAGGGCCAGCTCGGTGGCGCGGTTCCACACGTCGGCGAGCACCAGGGTCGGGTAGCGCTCGGCGATGTCGTCCGGGACCTTCTGCCGCCAGCGGTAGATCTTGTTCAGCTGGCCACGGTTGATCAGTTCCAGGCCGCAGCCGTCCACCAGCGCGGCGAGCATTTCCGGATCCTCGGCCAGGCTCGCGTGCTCGATGGCGAGGTTCTGCATGTGGTGGTTGGTGAACCAGAGGCTGGCATTGAAGTGCAGCTGCTTGAATCGCTCCGGATCGCTGGCCTTCAGGCGGCTGCGCAGGAAGTCGGCGAACAGTTGGTGGAAGCGGTACCACTGGCGCTCGCGGTCCAGCGGCAGGAGGAACAGTTGCAGGGTCTCCAGCCGCTCCAGCAGGGCCTGGCCGTCCTGGCGGCCGCTCAGCGCGCTGGCCAGGTCGCCGCTCAACTGGCTGGCGATACCCAGCGCCAGCAGCGCGTCCTGCAGGTCGGCGGGCAGCTGTTCGAAGACGCTGGCCAGCAGGTACTGGCCGACCGTGGCCTGGTCGCTGCCCAGGCGCTCCATCTGTTCGGCGGCCTGGGGCTGGTGCCGGAGCCAGAGGCTCGCCAGCTGCACCCCTATCGCCCACCCTTCGGTATGGCTGTGCAGCGCCGCCAGTGCGGCATCATCCAGTTGCAGGCCGGAGCGGGCCAGGTAGTCGCGGGTCTCCTCGGCGGACAGGCGCAGTTCATCGAGGCCGATCTCCAGCAGCCAACCCTTGGCCCGCAGGGTGGCCAGGTTGAGCGGCGGCAGGGAGCGGCTGCCGACGGCCAGGCTGAAGCCGGTGGGGGCCAGGCGCACCAGGCGGCCGAGGGCGGCGAAAAGCTCCGGGTCCTTGAGCAGGTGCAGGTCGTCCAGCACCAGCAGCAGCGGGCCGCCATGACGGGCGAGATCCACCAGCAGGCTTTCCAGCACGGCGTTGGCCGGTACCTGCATGGTGTTCTGCAGATAGCCACGGGCATGATCGCCGACACCGGGCACGGCTTCGCCAAGGGACTTGATCAGTTGCTGGAAGAAGCGCGCCGGGTCATCGTCCTCGGCCTCCAGGGAGAACCAGGCCACCGCGCTGCCGGCCGCGCGGCGCTGGCCGGCCAGGGCCGCGAGGGCGGTGGTCTTGCCGAATCCGGCAGGCGCCGAGAACAGCAGGAGGCGTGCATGGGGATGTGCGGCCAAGGCCGCCTGGACCTGGGACCTGGGCAGGTAATCGGCGGATGCCTGGGGTGTCACGAGTTTGGCGCGCTGGCGGCTACCGGCTGCGGGGTTGAGAACTGCGTCCACTGCCTGAATCCCTAATCTGTCGTTATCGTTGTGGATCGGAGCTATTTCTCCGTGGGATTGGTACATAAGTATCAGAATGCATTTCCCTCGTAAACTTCAGAAAAGGCTCTAGGATCGACACTGGAGGCAGACTAGAATTCGCCCTTGCACCCTGCTTGCGCGCCCCTATGCCTGACTGCCATCTACACGCCCTTCCCTATCACGAATCCCTCTGTGACCGCTTCGCCCTTGTCCGCCAGGCGCCCGGCGCCGTGTTGCTGGACGCGGGTCGCCCCGGCGCGAGCCGTGGACGCTATGACCTATTCAGCGCCTGGCCATTGGCAGAATTTGCGCCAGCGCCGGGCGAATCGGCCAAGGACTTCACACAACGCCTGCGCCAGGCGCTGGCGGGACTTGGCGAAGCCGACTTGCCTACGGGCATTGAGCTGCCGTTCGTCGGCGGCCTGATCGGCTACCTGGCCTATGACTTCGGTCGTCGCGTCGAACACCTGCCCGAGCAGGCACTCGATGACCTGCACCTGCCGGATGCGCAACTCGGTCTCTACGGTTGGGCACTGGTCAGCGACCACCAGGCGCGAACCAGTCAATTGGTGTTCCACCCGAGCCTGGACGGCGTCCAGCGGCAGCGCCTGATCGACCTGTTCAGCGGCCCTGGCAGCGCTCCCGCCGGACCTTTCCGCCTGCGCGCGCCGTTCCGCGCCAACCTGGCGGAAACTACCTACCGACGGGCGATCGAGCGGGTCCAGGCCTATATCCAGGCTGGCGATTGCTACCAGGTGAATTTCACCCAGCGCTTCCAGGCCCCCTGCGAGGGCGATCCCTGGACCGCGTACCAGGCCCTGCGCGCCGCCTGTCCGACGCCCTTCGCCGGCTACCAGGCCCTGGCCGGCGGCGGCGCCATCCTCAGCCTGTCGCCGGAGCGCTTCATCAAGGTCAGCCAGGGCCAGGTGGAGACCCGCCCGATCAAGGGCACCCGTCCCCGTGGCCACACGCCGGAAGAGGATCGCGCCCAGGCGGAGGAATTGCTGGCCAGCCGCAAGGACCGCGCGGAAAACCTGATGATCGTCGACCTGCTGCGCAATGACCTGGGGCGCAGCTGCGCCACTGGTTCGGTGCGGGTGCCGGAGCTGTTCGCCCTGGAGAGCTACCCCAACGTGCACCATCTGGTCAGCGCCATCACCGGCCGCCTGGCAGCCGACAAGGACGCGCTGGACCTGATCATGGGCAGCTTCCCCGGCGGCTCCATCACCGGCGCGCCGAAGATCCGCGCCATGCAGATCATCGACGAGCTGGAGCCGACCCGCCGTTCGATCTACTGCGGCTCCCTGCTCTACCTGGACGTGCGCGGCGAACTGGACAGCTCCATCGCCATCCGCACCGTCCTGGTGAAGGACGGCCAGGCCAGCTGCTGGGGCGGCGGCGGCATAGTCGCCGACTCCGATTGGCAGGAGGAGTACCGGGAATCCATCACCAAGGTGAAGGTGCTGATGCAGACGCTGGAGGGGTTGGGGGACAGTTGACGCCCGAGGAAGAATTTCCTTGCCGGGGCGAATGCTCCTTGTGGGGGCCAATTCATTCGCCAAGCAGGCCGAAGGTCTGCCTTTCAGCCTCCCAGGGGGCCAGCTGCGCTGGCCTTGGCGAATGAATTCGCCCCTACAGGTTCCGCGCCCCGCTACCAACAAAACGAAAAAGCCCGCTTGCGCGGGCTTTTTCATGGGCGGGAGATCAGAGGCTCAACTGGCGGTTGGAGGCCTTGATGAACTCGCGCTTGAGGTCTTCGTAGGTGTGCACCGCCGGGAACTGCGGGAACTCGCGGATCACGTTCTCCGGGGCATGGAACAGGATGCCGGCGTGGGCTTCGCTGAGCATGGTGGTGTCGTTGTAGGAGTCGCCGGCAGCGATCACGCGGTAGTAGAGGCTCTTGAAGGCGATCACCGACTGGCGCTTGGGGTCCTTCTGGCGCAGTTGGTAGCCCACCACGCGATCGGTCTCGTCGGTGATCAGGCGGTGGCAGAGCAGTGTCGGGAAGCCCAGCTGGCGCATCAACGGCTGGGAGAACTCGTAGAAGGTGTCGGAGAGGATGACCACCTGGAAGCGCTCGCGTAGCCAGTCGACGAACTCGACGGCGCCTTCCAGCGGCTTCAGCGTGGCGATCACGTCCTGGATGTCGGCGAGTTTCAGGCCATGCTCGTCGAGGATGCGCAGGCGCTGCTTCATCAGCACGTCGTAGTCGGGGATATCCCGGGTGGTCGCCTTGAGCGCTTCGATTCCGGTTTTTTCCGCGAAGGCGATCCAGATTTCCGGAACCAGTACACCTTCCAGGTCGAGACAGGCGATTTCCACGAGCAGTTTCCCCGCATGGCTTTTTGATTGGAGGCGGCACTCTAGCCGCTGGGCCAGCAGGGCGCAACGCGTCGCTTATAGCCGAATCTAGCAGTCCACCTTCCTGATGGTTATTTAGGGGCATAACCCGCCCTTTGTTAAGATGCGCGCCATAGAGCGCGCCCAGCGCCATCCCATAAAAGGAAGCCAGCCTGATGAGCCAACCCTTCGATGTCGCCGAACTGGCGACGGCCTACGCCAGCAAATCCCCCCAGGACATCCTCAAGCTCGCCTTCGAGCATTTCGGCGACGAGCTGTGGATCTCCTTCAGCGGCGCCGAGGACGTGGTGCTGGTGGACATGGCCTGGAAGCTGAACAAGAACGTCAAGGTCTTCAGCCTCGACACCGGCCGCCTGCACCCGGAAACCTACCGCTTCATCGACAAGGTGCGCGAGCACTATGGCATCGCCATCGAGGTGCTGTCGCCGGACCCGAAGCTGCTGGAGCCCCTGGTCAAGGAAAAGGGCCTGTTCAGCTTCTACAAGGATGGCCATGGCGAGTGCTGCGGCATCCGCAAGATCGAGCCGCTCAGGCGCAAGCTGTCTACCGTCAAGGCCTGGGCCACCGGCCAGCGCCGTGACCAGAGCCCCGGCACCCGTTCCCAGGTGGCCGTGCTGGAGGTGGACAGCGCCTTCTCCACCCCGGACAAGCCGCTGTACAAGTTCAACCCCCTGGCGCAGATGACCAGCGAGGAAGTCTGGGCCTATATCCGCATGCTGGAGATCCCCTACAACCCGCTGCACGAGCGCGGTTTCGTCAGCATCGGCTGCGAGCCCTGCACCCGCCCGGTACTGCCCAACCAGCACGAGCGCGAGGGGCGCTGGTGGTGGGAAGAAGCCACCCAGAAGGAATGCGGGCTGCACGCCGGCAACCTGATCAGCAAGGCCTGACGCCATGCGCGTCACCCTGGTGAAGAAGGTCCTGGCCGATGGCCAGGACTGCCGCAAGTGCCGGGATGTGATGG
Source organism: Pseudomonas sp. GCM10022186 (assembly GCF_042656385.1). NCBI lineage: Bacteria > Pseudomonadati > Pseudomonadota > Gammaproteobacteria > Pseudomonadales > Pseudomonadaceae > Pseudomonas > Pseudomonas sp. GCM10022186. The sequence goes on along the minus strand of NZ_JBHSOU010000009.1, from coordinate 96,117 downwards.
AACGGCTGGAACGCGGCGGCCACCTGGCGAAGATCGACCGCATCCTGGTGGCCGACGAGCGCGACCCAGCCAGCGCCGGCTGGATGGCCGCGCAGCACTACGGCATCGACACCGCCCCCTTCTTCGTGGTGCGCCATGACGACGGCCGCGAGCAGGTCTACACCGTCTTCCTCGCCTTCCTCCGCGAGGTGCTGCAACCGTCCTCGCTCCCCTCGACGTCAACGAGCGCGTAGGATGGGTTGAGGTACGAAACCCATGCGGTTCGGGATCGATGGGTATCGCTCCGCTCGCGGAACGCCGCCCGCCCCATCCTGCGGGCTGGGCGCTGTCGTAGGGTGGATCACGCTTTTCCGATCCACCATAGGCGCCCGCTTCAATGCCAATGCTGGACATGTTCGCCGACCCCATGAACGAAAAAGCCCGACGACTCCCGGGCTTCTTCCTGGACGCCGCACTCAGTAAGTGGGCAGCTCCACGTCGTGGAACAGGTCGTCCAGCTCCGCCTTGTTGTGGCACTGCACGGCCTTGGCCAGGACGTCGCGGGTGAGGTGCGGCGCGAACTTCTCGATGAAGTCGCACATGAAGCCGCGCAGGAAGGTGCCGCGACGGAAACCGATCTTGGTCACGCTGGCCTCGAACAGTTCGCTGGCATCCAACACCACCAGGTCGCTGTCGAGCTTGGCGTCCACCGCCATCTTGGCCACGATGCCCACGCCCAATCCCAGGCGCACGTAGGTCTTGATCACGTCGGCGTCGGCGGCGGTGAACACCACCTTGGGCGTAAGGCCGCGGTGGCTGAAGGCCTCGTCCAGCTTGGAACGGCCGGTGAAGCCGAAAACGTAGGTGACGATGGGGTGCTCGGCCAGGGCTTCCAGGGTGAGTTTCGGCAGTTTGGCCAGGGGGTGGCCCTGGGGCACGATGACACAGCGGTTCCAGCGGTAGCAGGGCATCATCACCAGGTCGCCGAACAGCTCCAGAGCCTCGGTGGCAATGGCGAAATCAACGGTGCCGTCGGCCGCCATTTCGGCGATCTGCATGGGCGTGCCCTGGTGCATGTGCAGGGCGACGTCCGGGTATTGCTTGATGAAACCGCCAATCACCGGCGGCAGCGCATAACGCGCCTGGGTGTGGGTAGTGGCGATGGACAGGGTGCCCTTCTTCTCGTTGGAAAATTCCTGGGCGATCTGCTTGATGCTCTCGACCTTGCGCAGGATCTCGCCGGCCGTGGTGATGATGCGTTCCCCAGCGGGCGTTACACGAGTGAGGTGCTTGCCGCTGCGGGCGAAGACCTCGACGCCCAGCTCGTCTTCCAGCAGGCGGATCTGCTTGCTGATGCCCGGCTGCGAGGTGTAGAGACTTTGTGCAGTGGCGGACACGTTCAGGTCGTGGTGCGCCACTTCCCAGATGTAGCGCAATTGCTGGAGCTTCATAGGCAATCCTCAAAGCGAGTACACCGCAGGATGTCGGCGGCGTTTATAACCATATTAATGGTTTGCTGAATAAAACTAGACGTTTTTTTCTGACTTGCACAACGAACGACCAGCGGCGATCAGAAGTCGTTGCGTCCGCGGTGCTGGAGCATGGGGACCAGGTACACCGGCACCTCGGACAACTGCACCAGCCGCGCGGCGGTACGCCCGAGCGGCGTTTCCAGCGAAGTACCGTGGCTGTGGCTCCCCACCACGAGCAGGTCCACCGAGAGTTTCTGCACTTCTTCCAGGATGACCAGCGGCGGGTCGCCCTGGACCACCCGCACGGCACGGATCATGTCCAGGTCCTGGACGGCTTCGCCCATCTCGTCGCGAAAGCCTTCCAGCACCCGTTGCTCGATGCTCGACATCACCGTACCCAGGCCCTTGACCCGCAGTTCCTTCAGGGTGTCGTCATCCAGGTAGGTCTGCAGCACCGACTCGGCGAACAGGCCGAGGGGTTCTACGGCGTGCACCACATAGAGTTGGGCACTGAAGGCCCGGGCGAGGGATAAAGCGTGTTGCAGGACATAGGGGGCATAGAGACCGAGGTCCGTGGCATAGAGAATGGAGCGGATCATGAGGCCTCCTACCGCCCTTCATGGCTGGCCTCACCTGAGCTTAGTCAGAACTGTGGCTCGTTGCTCACACCGTGGGGAACATGCCCGGTGGCCACCACGTCGCGGGCCTTCTCGCAGTGCCCGGCCTGGTCGTCGAAGAACACGTCGGCGCCGAAGGTCTCCAGGATGGCCGCCTTCTCCAGCCCGCCGAGGAAGAAGGACTCGTCCAGGCGGATATCCCATTCCCGCAGGGTGCGGATGACGCGCTCATGGGCCGGCGCCGAACGCGCGGTGACCAGCGCCGTGCGAATCGGGCAGGCATCGGCCGGGAACTCCTGTTGCAACCGATTCAGGGCGGAGAGAAAGGGCTTGAAGGGACCTCCGTCCAGCGGCTCCCGGGCCGAATCGCGCTCATGGGCCTGGAAGGCGGCGAGGCCACCGCTCTGGTAGATGCGTTCCGAATGGTCGGAAAAGACCACCGCATCGCCATCGAAGGCGATGCGCAGCTCGTTGCTCGCCGCCCGGCGCGGTCCCCCGGAGAGGATGGTGGCGGCGGCATAGCCGCTCTGCAGGGCTCCCCGGACGTCCTCGGCGTGGGTGGAGAGAAACAGGTGACAGCCGAACGCGCGCAGGTAGGGTTCCGGACTGCGCCCGCCGACGAAGGCCGCGCGGGAGATGCCCAGGCCATAGTGCTGGATGGAGTTGAAGGCGCGCAGGCCGGTGTCTGCGCTGTTGCGCGAGACCAGGATGACCTCGACCCGCTGTTGCCCCAGCAGCTCGTTGAGCCCGAGGAGCTTTTCCACCAGCGGATAGGCGTCGCCGGGGGCCAGCACCTCGTCCTCGTGGTCGATCTGGTACTGACGGTAGGCTTCTATGCCTTCCGCCTCGTAGACCCTGTGGCTCTCGTCCAGGTCGAACAGCGCCCTCGAGGAAATGGCCAATACCAGCTTGTCGCCCAGACCTGCGCCCATGGCGGTACTCCCGTCAACCCTGGTTGCGTGCGTCGATGAAGCGTAGCGCCTGGTAGAGGGCGCGCACGCGGGGCATCTCGAATCCGGCGGCGGAAGCGGCGGCCAGCGGCGCTTCGTAGATGGCGCCGAGCTCCAGCGGGCGCTTCTGTGCCGCATCGTGGTACATGCTCGGCAGGTAGTCGGGCATGCGATCGGTGGAAGCCAGCAGCTTGGCGGCGAAATTCTCCGGGATGCGGTGGCCGCAGGCAGTGGCGCCATCCACCACCTCCTGCATGAGGGCCTGGATCAGTGCGCGGCTGTCGGGGTTGCCCATGAGCGCCGTGGTGCCGGCGTCGAGCAGCACCGACAAACCGTTGTAGGGCACATTCCACACCAGTTTCTGCCAGCGCGCCTGGTCAAGGTTGGCCACCGCGGCCGAGTCGATGCCGGCGGCCTTGAACAGGGCCGAGCCCTCCTCCGCCAGCGCCAGGCGCTCGACCTCGTCACGGGCGGGGCCGGAGTGGTAGCCGAGGTTCACCGCCCCCAGGGACTGGTGCTCGATCACCCCCGGTGCGGAACGGTGCACGCAGATGTAGCAGAGGCCGCCGAGAAGATGCAGGGATTCGGGCAGCAGCGGACGCAACTCGTCCTCGACCGCCAGGCCGTTCTGCAACAGCACCACCTTGGCGCCCGCTGCTGCCGCCTGGGCGATGACCGGTGCGAGGGCGGCGTTGCTGGTGGTCTTGGCCCCCACCAGGAGCCAGTCGCAGGGCGGCATTTCGCCGGCATCGCGATAGGCCTGTACCGGGAACAGCGCCTGGGCGCCATGGACCACGCTGTTCAACTGCAGGCCACGGGCGGCCACGGCGTCATATTCGCTGCGCAGCAGGAAATGTACGTCGAAGCCGGCACGGGCCAGCATCACGCCATAAAAGCCACCAATGGCGCCGGTACCGATGATGCCGATGCGCGGATTGCTTGAACTCATCTAGGGAAGCTCCTCTGCCGGCCGGACAAGGGCCCGGTCCAGGGCTTGAATCAGATCGTCGCGCCGCAGGGTAGAGTGCAGCGCGCCATGGAAACGGCCATTTCTGACCACGAACAGTGCTGGCAGGTGAAATACCTCATAACGCTGGACCAGCCCACCATTATTGCCGGCATCTATCCAGCACAATCGCTCCACCGGCAGCGCGGCGCGCGGCAGGTGCTGCCGAGCCCAGCGGCAACTGGCACACCCCGCGCCGGTGAATACCACCAGGGACGTACCGGGCAGGTCGAGCAGCCGGCGATCGGCATCGAGGTCGGTCATTTCGGCCTCGGGCACTATAGTGTCTGGTGCGATGCCGAGTTCAGGGCATCGGGAGTTCTCGACCATGCGTCAATTCCTGCGTCATCCCACGGAAATGCCCGTGGAACTGGTAGCGCGCAAGCGCAAGCACCTGCCCTTGCAGCGGCTGCACGATATCAGCCTGGGTGGGGTGGCGTGCAACTCCATGCGCGCTTTTCGCCGGGGTACGGCGATCGAGCTGTGCATTCCGCTATTGGGCGAACAGGCCTGCTTTTCCGGCATAGTCGCCTGGTGCCGCAAGCAGATCGAGGACTACCTGATCGGCATCTCCTTCCTGGACGAAGAGAACAGCTTTCGCGCGCGCATGGTGGAACAGATCTGCCTGATCGAGCAGTACCGCAGGCAGCGCGAGGAGGCCCTTGGCCAGCCCCTGGCTCCGGAAGCGGTGGCGCAGGAGTGGATCGCAATGCACGCGGCGGACTTCGCCCCCGTCTGAAATCGTGCAAATTCCCCGCCCAGCCCATGCATTCGCCATTGTCGAGGCCGCGTGGAAAGCGTTAAGGTTCCCCACCCCGCGCGTTTTTACTGCTGTGCACTCCGCCAGACGGGGTTCCCTGGCGACCGGCACCCGTGACCTGACGACCCTGAAAAATGAAAAGCACGATGGCTGATTTACAGATCGACGACCTTAACGTTGCCTCCAACGAGACCCTGATCACGCCGGAGCAGTTGAAGCGCGAGATTCCTCTGACCGACGAAGCCCGGCGCACCGTCACCAACGGCCGCCAGGTGGTTCGCAATATCCTCGATGGCAAGGACCATCGCCTGTTCGTGGTAGTGGGCCCCTGCTCGATCCACGACATCAAGGCCGCCCACGAATACGCCGACCGCCTCAAGGGCCTGGCCGCGGAACTGTCCGACACCCTGTTCCTGGTCATGCGCGTCTACTTCGAGAAACCGCGTACCACCGTCGGCTGGAAAGGCCTGATCAACGACCCCTACCTGGACGACTCCTTCAAGATCCAGGACGGCCTGCACATCGGTCGCCAGTTGCTGCGCGACCTGGCCGAGAAAGGCCTGCCCACCGCCACCGAAGCGCTGGACCCGATCTCCCCGCAGTACCTGCAGGACCTGATCAGCTGGTCGGCCATCGGCGCCCGTACCACCGAATCCCAGACCCACCGCGAAATGGCCTCCGGCCTGTCCTCCGCGGTCGGCTTCAAGAATGGCACCGACGGCAGCCTGACCGTGGCGATCAACGCCCTGCAATCGGTTTCCAGCCCGCACCGCTTCCTCGGCATCAACCAGGAAGGTGGCGTCTCCATCGTCACCACCAAGGGCAACGCCTATGGCCACGTGGTGCTGCGCGGCGGCAACGGCAAGCCGAACTACGACTCGGTCAGCGTCGCCATCTGCGAACAGGAACTGAGCAAGGCCGGCATCAGCCCGAACATCATGGTCGACTGCAGCCATGCCAACTCCAACAAGGACCCGGCGCTGCAGCCGCTGGTGATGGACAACGTCGCCAACCAGATTCTGGAAGGCAACAACTCCATAGTCGGCCTGATGGTGGAAAGCCACCTGGGCTGGGGCAACCAATCGATTCCGAAGGACCTCGACCAGCTCAAGTACGGCGTCTCCGTCACCGACGCCTGCATCGACTGGGACACCACCGAGAAGGCCCTGCGCAGCATGCACGCCAAGCTCAAGGACGTGCTGCCCAAGCGCCAGCGCGGCTGATCGCGACGCGGAAACGAAAACGCCGGGCAGTGCCCGGCGTTTTTCATTGCACGTCAGCTCAGCTGCTGTGCTGCGCCTGACGCTGGCGACGCTCGATGTAGCGCTCCACATAGGAGCAGGACGGGATCACGGTATAGCCGTGGTCCTCGGCATATTCCAGCGCGGTTTCAGTCAGGGCCGCGGCGATCCCGCGACCGCGCAGGACGTTCGGCACGAAGGTACGATAAATGTCCAGCGTCTGTTTACCCAGATCCATATAGGCCAGATACGCACGATGACCGTCCACGGTGGTCTCGAACTGATGACCTGCCTGGTCATGGTGGATGGACAATGCCTCGCTCATCACTACTCCTCTGAGGGGTCTAAAACCGTACCCGTACCTTATCTATCTTTTCCAGCCGAAGGAACATCTCAGCCGTACCCGAACCGAATTGGACGCTGAGATAGGCCTTCCCGTTCTCCACCTTGTGTAATACACCCTGGTAATAGGCGCCATCGAAGGTGATGAACTGCAGCCGCTTGCCGGCGTAACCCGGCAGGTCGGCAACACTGACGAACTCGTACTGCTGTACGGCACGTTCCGTGTCGCCATTCTCCTTTACCACGCTGATCTTCTCCAGCGCCGCCGGCTCGTTGCGCGCGGTCGGATCGACCCAGGCGAATTCGACCGGCCGCACCGCTTCCTGGTTCACCAGCACCGCCGGACGCAACATGCCCACCACATCCTTGGCGTCGAAGAACTGCAGGCCATCCCACGCCATGCCCTCACTGGGCGTCAGCTCCACCCGCAGCGACTGCGGGTCCTTCAAGTAACGCCCGTAGGCGTCCAGCAGCGCCTGCCCGAGGGCGATCCTCTGGCTGCGCAGCACGGTGTCCAGCTGCTGCACCGCCGTCGCCTGATAGGCCTCGGCGGACTGACCGAGCTTGCCGGCGCAGAATTGCTGGACCTTGCGCTGGTACTGATTGTCGTTCAGTTCGAAGATCACGCTGGACAGATGCGGCGGATTGACCCTCAGGTCTCCCGGCTTCTCGGACATGTTAGACAAGGACAGGCTGAGGCGCACTTCACCCATGTCGCGCGTGTCGGACGTCAGGTTGAAGCTCAGTTTCTGCGCGCCCGGCTGGAACAGGTAGGAGAACTCCGCATCCGTTTCCAGTGTTCGGTAGCCCATCTCCAGCAACTCGCCGGTGCCGATATTGCGTACCGAGCCGCAGGCCACTTCGCTCATTGCGGTAAAGACGCTGCGTTCGGCGGGAGTGTTGTAGAGCTGCTGCATGAAGGGCCCATGCACTTCCAGTGCAACTCCCTTCAGACTGACCGCCATCTGCTCGGGAAACTTGCCCTCGGCCAAACGTTCCTTGAAGCGCAGCAGCTCGCCCAGGCTCCTGAACTTCAGTTCAGCCTGCTTCACCTGCAGGCTGTCGCCCAGGGCCGGAACACGAAGTTGCAGGCTCTCGAGGCCGACACGGCCATCAAGGGAAGAAGTTATCCCCCCGTAGGTGATATCCATCATCGGCGACAACTTGCTGATCGCATCGTCCATGATGGATCTGACCGACCACCAGAGCGACAACTTGATGATCAGCCCTACTGCCAGAATCGACAGCACTCCCCACTTGAGAATCTTCGACATTGTGACGTCCTTGAAGTCTGCGCTTCGCCATGGAGTTCGGAAGCGGGGCAAGCTTATCAGCGCCCTGCTGGCACAACCATGGCCGCTCTTTGTATAGCCGAAGATATTTCTCGGTTCTCTGCAGAAAGTTCCACTTTCGGAACCCGTTTCGGGTACATGGCAATATCCCGACTCGGTATCCGCGAGTACGCTTGTCCGAATATGGCGCCGAAGCCGACCCGAGCCATGGGCCGGGCCTACACTTGCAATTTCGACTGATCAAAGAACAATCAGACTGGCTGTTTTTTGACCAGCGACCTCGTTATTTGCTCGTGAACTAGCCGGCAGGCTGAAAAAAATGTGCTTGCCTTGCGCGTGGTCAGTTTACTTACTACAAGTTATGGGTAGTATGTACGCCGGCTAATTTCCCAAGCTCGGGGAATTGCTTTATGGAAATGTCCACCTTAAGGGGAACACGATGAACAACGTTCTGAAATTCTCTGCTCTGGCTCTGGCCGCAGTTCTGGCCACCGGTTGCAGCAGCGCATCCAAAGAAACCGAAGCTCGTCTGACTGCTACTGAAGACGCAGCTGCTCGCGCTCAGGCTCGTGCTGACGAAGCCTATCGCAAGGCTGACGAAGCTCTGGCCGCCGCTCAGAAAGCCCAGCAGACCGCTGACGAGGCTAACGAGCGCGCCCTGCGCATGCTGGAAAAAGCCAGCCGCAAGTAATAGCCTTCCGGCTATTGAAAGCCGACCCGGTTCGCCGGGTCGGCTTTTTTCATGCCCACGATTTTCTGCAACCCCTTCGCTCGCGGGGCCGGGTTACCGGCACGCAACCTGCTTGAATCGCAACGAAACGCCAGATCGCAGGCAAAAGAAAAGCCCGCCTGCGCATCGCGCAGCGGGCTTTCCTGAAGCGGGGCTCGCTTAGAGTTCGGTATTGGGGATGGTGGCCGCCACCGCCGAATCTGGCTCGGCGATTTCCACCGGCAGGCCATCTTCGGCCGCCACCACTTCACGCACCACATCCCAGTCCAGGCGAATGCTGCCGGCCAGTTCCTCACGCTTGAGCAACGCATTGATCACGGCAGTGTGCTTGTCCACCACCGAGGGATCGCCATGGTCATCCAGAGGCGCATGGGCCTCCAGGTAGACCTTGCCGCCACTCATGCCGAACTTGTAGGGCTCGTTCAGAATGCGCACGGGCGTGCCCACCGGGGCCATGGCCGCCAAAGCCAGCACGTTGTTGTTGAGCATGCGGAAGCAGCCATGGCTGACGCGCATGCCGATACCGAATTTCTTGTTGGAACCATGGATCAGGTAGCCCGGCACGCCCAGGTTGAACTTGAACGGGCCCAGGGGGTTGTCCGGTCCCGGCGGTACCACGGCGGGCAGCGGATCGCCATCGGCGGCGTGCTCTTCACGGATCGACTTGGGCGGATACCAGGCCGGATTGGAAGTCTTGGCCGTGATGGTGGTGTGGGCGATGGGCGAACCCCAGCCTTCACGACCGATGCCCAGCGGATAGGTGTGCACTACGTTCTGCCCTTTCGGGTAGTAGTACATGCGGTACTCGGCAAGGTTGATCACGATGCCTTCGCGCGGCCCCGGCGGCAGGATGTAGCGGGTCGGCAGGATGACCTCGGTGCCCGCCCCCGGCAACCAGGGATCGACACCCGGGTTGGCGGCGACCATTTCCAGGTAGCCCAGGTCATTGGCGACGCCAATGTCGGCGAAAGTGTCTTCGTACTTGGCCTTGATCACCTGGACCTGGCCGACGATGTCTTCGCCGGGCGGAGGCAGGGGCAGCTCCAGGGCTGCGACGGGGCCCGCCACCAGCAGGGACGCTAATGACAGGGAGCGGGCGACGGCTGGAAAGCGCGGCAACATCCGGGAATCCTTGGCAAATTGACTGAATAAAAGACGCGAAATTCTACACCGGTGCGCGCGCCACCGGGAGCCCTCAGACCGGCGACCAGACCGAGTGCAGCCCCTGCCGCTGGGCCTCGAGGGTGGAGCGGCAGTTGGCGCACAGGCGGCGGTCGCGCAACAAGCCCGTTTCCAGATTACTCCAGCGTGGCTGCGCTGGCAGCAGGCCGCCGCAGAGGGTCCGGTCAGCGAAACCACCCAGCTCGAGCTGTCTCGCAACCAGGTGCAGGCGCACTTCGCGGCAAGCGAACAGGTCGAGTTGCTCGTCAGGCTCTATCACTTTGTAGCCAAACAGGGACCAGGCGGGGCGCGGCATGGAGGACTCCAGGGAGGGTGCGCAACATTAGCCGAAAGCGGCCCTTTGGAAAAGCATCAGAGCATGGGTTCCAGGGTCGGCCAGAGGTTGTCCAGCAGCCGCGGCTGGGCTTTGGCCTGGGGATGGATGCCGTCGGACTGCATCATGTCCGCGACGCCACCCACGCCTTCCAGGAAGAAAGGCACGAGCGGCACCTGTTTCTCTGCCGCCAGGGTGCTGTAGACGTTGGCGAAAGCCGTGGTGTATCGCACCCCGTAATTGGGTGGCAGGCGCATGCCGAGCAACAGCACCGACGCCCCTTGTGCCCTGGCAGTGTCGATCATGCCGGCAAGATTCTGTTGCAATTGGGCGGGTGGCTGGCCGCGCAGGCCATCGTTCCCGCCAAGCTCGATTATCACCAGTTCCGGCCGGTGCTCGGCGAGCAGTGCGGGAAGCCGCGCGAGCCCGCCGGCACTGGTGTCGCCACTGATCGAGGCGTTCACCACCCGCTGCTCGTAACCCCGTTCGGCAAGGCGCTTTTCCAGCAGCGAGACCCACCCCTGGCTGGTTTCCAGCCCGAGAGCGGCGCTGATACTATCGCCGACGACCAGCACGGTCCCCGCCATGGCCTCCTGTGCCAGCAGCAACAGGGACAGGCAGCCGCCCAACAACCAGGCACGCATTGGATTCTCCATGAGCGCAAGCATTCTCGATGCGCGGAACCTTAGCAAAGTGGTTCCCAGCGCGGAAGGCGAGCTGACCATCCTTCACGACCTCAGCCTGAGCCTCGGCAAAGGCGACAGCCTGGCGATAGTCGGCAGCTCCGGCTCCGGCAAATCCACCCTCCTCGGCCTGCTCGCCGGGCTCGACCTGCCCAGCGGCGGCGACGTACGCCTGGCCGGCCGCTCGCTGTCTGCCCTGGACGAAGACCAGCGCGCACGGGTTCGCGCCGAGCACGTGGGTTTCGTCTTCCAGTCCTTCCAGTTGCTGGACAACCTCAACGCCCTGGAAAACGTCATGCTGCCCCTGGAGCTGGAAGGACACCGGGACGCCCGCAGCCGCGCCCACCAGTTGCTGGCGCGGGTGGGCCTCGGCCAGCGCCTCAGCCACTATCCGCGCCAGCTCTCGGGCGGCGAACAACAACGTGTCGCCATCGCCCGCGCCTTTGCCGCCGAGCCCGATGTGCTCTTCGCCGATGAACCCACCGGCAACCTCGACAGCCATACGGGCGAACGCATCAGCGACCTGCTCTTCCAGCTGAACCAGGAACGCGGCACCACCCTGGTACTGGTGACCCACGACGAACGCCTGGCCCACCGCTGCCGCCGCCTGATCCGCCTGGAAGCCGGGCGCCTGGTCGAGCAGGTGGAACCCTGATGGGCCGCCTGCCCTTCACTCGCCTGCTGGCCATGGCGGCGCGCCAGTTGCGGCGCGACGCCCACGGCGGCGAACTGAGGGTGCTGTTCTTCTCCTTGCTGGTGGCGGTCGCCGCCAGCAGCGCCATCGGCTACTTCAGCGCCCGGCTCAACGCCGCCATGCTCCTGCGCGCGACTGAATTCCTCGGCGCCGACCTGCTGCTCAGCGGCTCCTCGCCGGCCAGCGCCGAACAGATCGATGGCGGCATCCGGCTCGGACTGAAGCATGCCCGGGCTGTGGAGTTCTCCAGCGTCATCGCCACCGACAACGGCATCCAGCTGGCCAGTGTGAAGGCCGTCGACGGCGCCTATCCACTGCGCGGCGAGCTCAGGAGCGCCGCCCAGCCGCATGCGCAGGAAACCACCGGCAGCGGTCCGAAACCCGGCGAGGCCTGGGCCGAGGCCCGGCTGTTCGCCACCCTGGACCTCAGGCCCGGCGACAGCATCGACGTGGGCCAGAAGACCCTGCGCCTTACCCGCGTACTGACCTACGAGCCGGATCGCGCCGGCGACTTCTACAGCCTGACGCCAAGGGTGCTGATCAGCCTTGACGACCTGGAGTCCACGGGCGTCGTGCAGCCCGGCAGCCGGGTGCGCTACCGCGAACTCTGGAGTGGCCCGAACCAGCTCCTGACCCGCTACCGCGCGACGGTGGAACCGGGTCTTGCGCCCAACCAGCGGCTGGAGGATGCCCGCCAGGGCAATCGGCAGATCGGCGGCGCCCTTGGCCGTGCCGAGCGCTACCTGAACCTGGCCAGCCTTGCTGCCGTGCTGCTGGCCGGCGTGGCCGTGGCCCTCTCCGCCGCCCGCTTCGCCGCTCGACGCTACGACGCCAGCGCCCTGCTGCGCTGCCTCGGCCTCTCCCGCCGCGAAGCCCTGCTGCTGTTCGGCCTGCAACTGGCACTGCTGGGCCTGCTGGCGAGTCTCCTCGGCGCCCTGCTCGGCTGGCTGGCACAAGCGGTGCTGTTCAAGCTGCTCGGCGGCCTGCTGCCAGCGGTGATTCCCACCGGCGGCGTGGTGCCAGCACTGGCCGGCATAGCCACGGGCCTGCTCGCCCTCGCCGGCTTCGCGATGCCGCCGCTGGCCGCCCTGGGCCGGGTGCCGCCGCTGCGCGTCCTGCGCCGCGACCTGCTGCCGCTGCCCCCCAGCGCCTGGCTCATCTACGGCGCCGCGCTGCTGGCCCTCGGCCTGATCATGTGGCGCCTGAGCCTCGACCTGAAACTCACCCTCGCCCTGCTCGGCGGCGGCCTGATCGCTGCGCTGCTGCTGGGCGGCCTCCTGCTGGCCGGCCTCAAGGCACTGCGCGGGCTGCTGGCCAGCGCTGCCCTGCCCTGGCGCCTGGGCCTCGGCCAGCTGCTGCGCCACCCGCTGGCGGCCGCCGGACAATCCCTGGCCTTCGGCCTGATCCTGCTGGCCATGGCACTGATCGCCCTGCTCCGCGGCGAGCTGCTGGACACCTGGCAGAACCAGTTGCCGGAAAACGCGCCCAACCATTTCGCCCTCAACGTGCTGCCCGCCGAGAAGGACGCCTTCGCCCAGCGCCTGGCCGGCCTGTCGCCGCACCCCGCGCCGCTCTACCCGGTGGTGCCAGGACGCCTCATTGCCATCAATGGCGAAGCGGTGCGCCAGTTGGTCAGCAAGGACTCCCAGGGCGAACGCGCGGTGCAGCGCGACCTCAGCCTGACCTGGTCGGCCCAGCTGCCCAGCGACAACCGCCTGCTGGCGGGCCACTGGTGGAGCGACCTGCCAGATGCCGGGCTGCCCGGGGTTTCGGTGGAAGCCAAGCTCGCCCAGAGCCTCGGCCTCAAGCTCGGCGACCGTCTCAGTTTCAGCGTCGGCGGCCTGCAACGCGACGCCCGGGTGACCAGCCTGCGCGAGGTGGACTGGGACAGTTTCCAGCCGAACTTCTACATGATCTTCGCCCCGGATACGCTGGCCGACCTGCCCGTCACCTACCTCACCAGCTTCTACCTGCCACCGCGCCATGACCGTGAACTGGTGGAGCTGTCCCGTGCCTTCCCGGCCGTCACCCTGCTGCAGGTGGAGGCCATCCTGGCCCAGCTGCGCAGCATCCTCGCCCAGGTCACCCTGGCGGTGGAATTCGTCCTGCTCTTCGTGCTCGCCGCGGGGCTGGCGGTGCTCTTCGCCGGCCTGCAGTCGACACTGGACGAACGCATCCGCCAGGGTGCACTGCTACGCGCGCTGGGAGCGGAACGCCAGTTGCTGCTCAAGGCGCGGCGCGCGGAATTCGCCCTGCTCGGCGCCAGCAGCGGCCTGCTCGCCGCGCTCGGCTGCGAACTGGTCAGCGCCCTGCTCTACCGCTTCGCCTTCGACCTGCACTGGCAGCCCCATCCCTGGCTGCTCCTGCTGCCGCTCCTGGGGGCGCTGCTGGTGGGGGCCGCCGGCCTGGTGGGCACTCGGCGGGCACTCAACGCCAGCCCGCTGACGGTCCTGCGCGAAGCTTGATAGGCTTGGCCTCCCGAACCTCCGCAGGACCGCCATGAGCCGCTACCGCCCGCCCCGCACCGCCGGAACCCCCTTGATCACCCCGGAAGGCGAAGCCCGCCTGCGCGCCGAGCTCCACGAGCTGTGGCACGTTCGACGCCCGAAGGTCACCCAGGCGGTGAGCGAGGCCGCGGCCCAGGGCGATCGTTCGGAAAACGCCGAGTACACCTATGGCAAGAAGATGCTGCGGGAAATCGACAGCCGCGTACGCTTCCTCACCAAGCGGCTGGAGAACCTCAAGGTGGTGCGCGATCGCCCTGCCGATCCGGGCAAGGTCTATTTCGGTGCCTGGGTGACGCTGGAGGACGACGATGGCGAGCAGGCCCGTTACCGCATAGTCGGGCCGGACGAATTCGACCTGAAGGCGAACCTGATCAGCATCGACTCCCCCCTGGCCCGCGCCCTGGTGGGCAAGGCCCTGGACGCCGAGGTCCGGGTCAGCACCCCCACCGGGGAGAAGACCTGGTATGTGATCGAGATCGACTATCCCTAGGCAGCGCCGGCCGGAGCTGAACGCGCTGAAGCCGGACGCCCCCGATGCCCGGGATCAGCGGCGGGTGATCAGGCCCTGGCGCGCCACTCTCACCAGCTGGGCGACCACCTCGGGAAGGTGCTCCGCCGAGGGCGCCTGGATCACCGCCATATCGAAGCCATTGCTGGCGAAGCGGGCCAGTGACTCACCTTCGCTGGCGAACTGGATGAGGAAGTTGCGCGGGCGGTCCCAGCGCTTGGGCCAGCCTTCGAGATAGCGCAGGAGCGTCGGCTGGTGGGAGCCGCCAAGCAGGATTCGGAGATTGCGCAGCACCAGCCCGCTGGTGATCGGGGCTAGTCGGAGCAGGGGTTGGGGACAGGTCATGGTGTCATGTCTCCGCCTCGTGGGATCCCGCTGGGCAGCGGTGAGAGGCGACACCGAACCAGCGTTTTAGCGGTATTTCGAAGCCTCTGAAGACTTCCGCGCCCCGCAAGTAGCTGACTAAATCGGCGCATGGGGCGACATCCTAGAGAAGGCCGCGCAATACTGTCAAGGCGACCACCACGCCTGCGAGGCTCCCCATGAGCACCCCGCCGCTGCGCCTTTTCTTCGCCATTCCCTGTTGCCCGCAATTGGCCCGCGATATCGCCGACTGGCGGGTCCGGAACCCCATCGACGGCAAACCCGTGGCAACCGAGAACCTGCATCTGACCCTCGCCTTCCTTGGCAGCCAGCCCCGCGGCCAGGTCGAGCCCCTGGCGGCACTGGCCGCGAGCCTGACGCCCGCCGCCTTCACCCTGCACCTGGATCGCCTGGCCCGCTGGAAGAACGGCCTGCTTCACCTGGCGCCGAGCAAGGTGCCGGCCGCCCTGGTCGACCTCGAGCGCGAGCTGCGTGAACGGCTGCTGGCAGCCGGCTTCAGCGTGGAGACCCGGCCTTTCAAGCCGCACCTGACCCTCGCCCGCCACTGCCCCAGGCTACCCGCCTCGCCCACCCCAACCTTCGATTGGCCGGCCACCGAATTCGCCCTCTTCGCCTCGGAAAACACCATCAAGGGCACCTGTTATCACGCCCTCGCCCAGTGGCCATTGCGGCCTTCGACCCCAGCCTGACGTTTCTCGGCGTAACAGGAAACTGGCAGCCATTTTCCAGTGAACGGTTGTAAACATCCGCGAAAAGCCCGAACCAGAGCGCTCACCCGGAATTAATCGGCAATGGCATGCTTCCTGCCCTCCGCCCTCCCTGCGGCGTACGCCCGGAAAGGGCGTGTCCGCGCCACGGAATGTACCCAGGCCCAACAGTCGAGAGCGCACATGAAGAAAAACAAGACCCTGATCGCCCTCTGCATCGCCACCGGACTCGCCGCCTCCGAACAGGCCCAGGCATTCTGGTTCGGTTCCAGCGGTTATACCCAGACCCGCTACCCCATCGTCCTCACCCACGGCATGCTCGGTTTCGACAACCTCCTCGGCGTCGACTACTGGTACGGCATCCCCTCCGCCCTGCGTCGCGATGGCGCCAGCGTCTACGTCACCGAAGTGAGCCAACTGAACACCACCGAAGCCCGTGGCGAAGAACTGCTGGAACAGGTGGAGGAAATCGTCGCCATCAGCGGCAGCCCCAAGGTCAACCTGATCGGCCACAGCCACGGCGGCCCGACCATCCGCTACGTGGCCGCGGTGCGCCCGGACCTGGTCGCCTCCGCCACCAGCGTTGGCGCTCCGCACAAGGGCTCGGCCACTGCCGACTTCATCCGCCAGGTGCCTCCCGGTTCCGCCGGCGAAACCCTGCTGGCCGGGATAGTCAACGGCCTGGGTGCACTCATCAATTTCCTGTCGGGCAGCGGCAGCGACCTGGAACAGAACGCCCTCGGCTCCCTGGAATCCCTCAATAGCGAGGGTGCGGCAGCCTTCAACGCGCGCTTCCCCCAGGGGCTGCCCACCACGGCCTGCGGCGAGGGGGCCTACCAGGTCAACGGCGTGCGCTACTACTCCTGGAGCGGCACCAGCCCGCTGACCAACGTACTGGATGTCAGCGACCTCATGCTCGGCGCCAGCTCGCTGCCCTTCAACGGCGAAGCCAACGATGGCCTGGTGGGACGCTGCAGCTCGCATCTGGGCAAGGTCATCCGCGACGACTATCGGATGAATCACCTGGACGAGGTCAACCAGACCCTGGGGCTGACCAGCCTGTTCGAAACCGACCCGGTCAGCGTCTACCGTCAACAGGCCAACCGCCTGAAGAACGACGGGCTCTGAGTCCCGCACGCGGGGCCTGCGGGTCCCGCTTTCCCAGCCTGCCAAGGGGCTCCAGTGAAAAGACTCCTGCTGCTGTTCCCCATTGCCTTCGCCACGGCCCTGGCCATCCTCCTCCACCTGGGTGGGACCCCGGCCCCGGCAGCCACGTCAGGCAGCGCCCCCGCCAGGGCCCGCGACACCCCGAATCCCGAAAACCTCGCCCTGGTGCAGCCGGCCACGGCCCCGGAACCAGTCGCCGACCGGACGACAGCGCCACCCCGCTCACTCGCCGGCACCCAGGTGGATGGCCGCTTTCACGTCGACGCTTCCGGGAACCTGCTGATCAGCGAGGATATCCGGCGCATCTTCGACTACTTCCTCAGCACCCAGGGTGAAGAATCCCTGGCCAGCAGCATCCAGCGCCTGCGCAGCCATATCGCCGGGCAACTGGACGCGCCGGCCGAAGGCCAGGCCCTGGCCCTGCTCGAGCAATACCTCGACTACAAGCGCCAGCTGGTGCTGCTGGAACGCGATCTGCCACTGCTCGCCGACCTCGCCGCCCTGCGTCAGCGCGAAGCGGCGGTGCAGGCACTGCGGGCACGGATCTTCAGCGCCGAAACGCACCGGGCGTTCTTTGCCAGCGAAGAGGCCTACAACGACTTCACCCTGCAGCGCCTGGCCATCCAGCGCGACGCGAGCCTGGACCCGGCCGCCAAGGCCGCCGCCATCGATCAGTTGCGCTACGCCCTGCCGGAAGAACTCCAGGGCCTGGTCGCCAGCCAGTTGCAGGCCGAACTCAGGACCCAGCTCAGCGCACTGCGGGCCGCCGGCGGCAACCCGGAGCAGGTCCGTCAGTTGCGCCAGCAACTGGTGGGTGCCGAAGCCACGGTCAGGCTGGAGGCGCTGGACCATCAGCGTCGGCAGTGGCAGCAGCGGTTGCAGGTCTACCTGAAGGAGAAGGCACGCATCGAGGCCAGCGACGGCCTGAGCGACAGCGACAAGGCGACGGCCATCAGCCGCCTGGAAGAGGAAGGCTTCAGCCCGCAGGAACGCCTGCGCCTGCAGGCCGCGTCCGAACTGGCGGCCGCCCGCAGGAAGCAGCCCTGAAAAGCGAAGGGCCCGCCGGAGCGGGCCCTTCGATGGAGCGGCGGATCAGCTGGCGATGTTGCGATCCAGCGAGAACTTGCCGGCGCCTTCGATCAGCAGGGTGGCGCTGATCAGCGCAAGGGTCATCGCATATTCGAAGCCATTGGCCTGGATGAAGAAGCCGTTGGCCCAGTGCACGCTGAACACCGCCACCACCATCGCCACCACCAGGGCCGCCGCAGCCGGGCGGACCAGCAGGCCGATCACCAGGGCCAGGCCGCCGAAGAATTCGGCGCTACCGGCCATCAGGGCCATGAGGTATCCGGGGGCCAGGCCGATGCTTTCCATCCACTGCCCGGTGCCCGCCAGGCCGTATCCGCCGAACATGCCGAAGAGCTTCTGCGAGCCGTGGGCCATGAAGGTCAGGCCAGCGATGATTCGCAGCAGGGTGATTCCGTAGCCGGCGTTGGTGGCGAGAATGGATTTGATCGGGTTGCTCATCGAGGTGTTCCTTGTATTGGGGGAGTCGATAAGCAAAAGTTTAGTAGAAATTCTCGATATGAAAATCGCAAAATTCGCAATCCAATGATCGATCAAGTCGATCATTTATACGCCTTGCCGGTCTTTTTCGTGGATTCCAGTAGATAACGCTCGCGGTCATAGGCCAGGTAGTACTTGTTCACGCTGTTGACGTAGCTGACCACTCCCATGCCCGCCTGTTCGGCGGCGATGCGCTCCACCTGGAAAAACCATTTGTTGGGGTCGAGGCCGCGCCGCCTGGCCTCCGCGCGCATGCCCTGGACCCGCTGGGGGCCGAGATTGTACGCGGCGAGGACGAAGGCCATGCGCTCACGCTCGGCGAGCTGGGCGCTGGAGAAGAAGTTTCGCCGCAACATGGCCAGATACTTGGCCGATGCCTGCACATTGTTGTCGAGCTTCTGGATGTTGCCCACGCCGACACTGCGCGCCGCGCCGGGCGTGATCTGCATCAACCCGGTAGCGCCGCCGGCCCCCTTGGCCACCGGGTTGAGGCTTGACTCCTTGTAGGCGAGCGCCGCGAGGCTGAGCCAATCGAAGCGATGCTGCTCGGCGTAGCGCTGCAGCACCGGGCGCACCCGCTCCAGACGCTGGCGCTCGGTGCGCGCCAGGGGATTGTGCACCCTGTAGAGGCGGCGGTAGAGGCGCTGGAAAGCGGCGTCCTGATCGTCCGGAGCGCGGAAGTCGGCGAGAAAGCGATCGACGCTGGCACGCAGCATGGGCGCATCACGACGCACGAACCAGGTCATGTCGCCCTGGCGATCCAGCACCAGGTGCCGATCCAGGCGCAGCTTGGGCATCACCTTGGCCCAGCGCTCGGCGATCGGCTGCTCCACCGCCGTCAACGGGAATATTCCCGCCTGGACCATCTCCAGCACATCCTCCACCGCCAGGGACGGATCGACCCACTCGATGACGATGGGCGCCTGTTTGCGCACGGCCAGTCTTTCGTTGACCTTGCGCAGCGCATCATAGGCGGCGCTGCCCGCCGGCAGCGCGATGCTGCGGCCGGACAGCTGCTCCAGGCGCTGGTAGCGGCGCTGCCCCTGGCGACTGACCAGCAGCAGCGGCACGTCCTTGCGCAACGGCGCGCTGGCACTGACGTTGCTGCCGAAGCCCTGGTTGACCAGCTCGCCCGGGGCCACCAGGTCGGCTTCGCCGCGCTGTAGCGCGACCAGCAACTGATCCTTGGCCCTGGGGATGATCTTCAGCCTGATTTCACGCCCATCGCGGGCGTTGCGGTTGAGGTACTGCTCGAAGGCGCGGATACGATGGTACTCGACGCCGATGGATTCGCCCTTGACCTCCCCGGAACTGTTGCGGCTCTGGTTCACCAGCACCTTGAGCACGCCGCTGCGGCGGATCTGCGCCAGGTCGCGCGCTTCGGCCGGCTGCTGCCAGACTTCCGGCTGGCCCGCCAGCCGCGCGCTGGCCGGGAACGGCAGCAACGCCAGCAGGCAGAGCAGCAAGAGCAGAGGTCGCGTCATCGGTTCTCCAGGGACTGGGCGTGGCGTCAGCGCGCGCCCGGACGTGTAGAACTGCTGCGCCGCGTATCCTTGCCTGGCGAGCGAAGGGCGCGGAGAGTGTCACAGCTTCGCGCCCGATGCCAGTCAAAGCGTGGTATCGACTTCAACATGTGCTGCCAAGTTCCTGTAAATTCAGGTTTTTTTGAATTATTTCGAGCTTTGTTATGCTGCCCTGCCCCAATCCGAGGTAGCACCATGCAACTCATCGACATCGGCGTCAATCTGACCCACCCCAGCCTCGCCAACGACGCCCGCGGCCTGCTGGAACGTGCCCAGGCCGCCGGCGTGTGCCAACTGGTGCTGACCGGGACCAGTCTGGAAGACAGCGAGAAGGCCCTGCTGGCTGCCGAGCAGCTGGACGAAAGCGGGCTGCGGTTGTTCAGTACCGCCGGCGTTCACCCACACGACGCGAGCAACTGGAACAGCGACGGCCAGCGCCAGCTGCGCGACCTGCTGGGTGAAGCGCGGGTGCGTGCCGTTGGTGAATGCGGGCTGGACTTCAATCGCGATTTTTCGCCGCGCCCGCTGCAGGAAAAGGCCCTGGAAGAGCAACTGGCCCTGGCGGTCGAACTGGGCAAACCGGTGTTCCTCCACGAGCGCGACGCCGACGAACGCCTGCTGGCCATAGTGCGGGAGTTCCGCGACCGGTTGCCCGCCGCCGTGGTGCATTGCTTCACCGGGGAGAAACGCGCGCTTTATGGCTACCTGGACCTCGACCTGCACATCGGCATCACCGGCTGGATCTGCGACGAACGCCGCGGCACCCACCTGCACGCCCTGGTGCGGGACATCCCCCGAGGCCGCCTGATGCTGGAAAGCGACGCCCCCTACCTGCTGCCACGCAGTTTGCGTCCCAAGCCGAAACACGGGCGCAACGAACCGGCCTTCCTCACCGAAGTGCTGAAGGAAGTGGCCCTGCATCGCGGCGAAAGCCAGGAACAACTCGCCCGCCATACCACGGCTTGCGCCCGCACCTTCTTCGGCCTGCCGGCCATCGGCTGAACCGGCGGATGCGGTGCCTCTTGATTCGGATCAAATCCCGTAGGAAATTTCCCCCGGAGAATAGTGGCACCTTGCCAATACCGATCGAGTGCACAAGAAGAACATGGGTACCTGGATTCGCGATATCTCCCTGAAATACAAGTTCTGGGCTGTCAACGCGGTGGCCTTCCTTACCATCCTGCTGCTGGTCCTGCATGCGCTGTACCTGGAGCAGCAGGGTCGCGCCGAGGGCGCTCGCAGCGCCGCCGAGGCGCAGGCGCAACTGCTCAGGGCCTGGCCCGCCGACCAGCCCCTGCCCTCCTCGCCACGGATCATCGCCTTGCGCACCGGCAATGCGCCTCAGCCGCCCGGCGGCGAAGCCCTGGCCAAGGCCAATGGCTGGGTGGACCTGGCCCATGACCGCCTGTTCGGTCGCGATCCGCTGATCGGCGCCCAGGTGTTCGCGCGCACCGACGGCCAGCGTGTCGCCGTGCTGGCCAGCAGCCCGAGCCTGGTCCAGCTGGTCGGCACCCGCGCCCTGGAATACGCGGTCTCCGTGTTCCTGCTGATGGTCGCCCTGCTGGCGGCATCGCAACTGCTGATCCGCTTCCTGCTCAGCCACCTCAATACCCTCAAGGACGTGATGCTCCACGTCGAACGCAGCGGCGACCTCTCCGCCCGCGTGCCACTGGACAGCCGCGACGAGGTGGGCCAGATGGCCAGCGCCTTCAACGCCATGCAGGCCGGCTACCAGCGCGTGGTGGGCACCGTGGCCCAGGCCGTCGCCCGCCTCGACGAGGGCGCCGCACGGCTGGCCGGCAGCATGGGCGAGGTGCGCCAGGGCATGCTCGGCCAGCAGAGCGAGACCGACCAGGCCGCCACCGCCATCAACGAGATGTCCGCCACCGTCCACCATATCGCCCAGCACGCCGCGGATACCCGTGACCAGTCGCGGAACGCCGACCAGTTGGCCGGTGCCGGACAACTGGTGGTGGAACGCGTCGAGCAGTCCATCGCCGGGCTTTCCTCCGGCGTGCAACAGACCGCCGAGATGATCCAGCGCCTCGCCGAGGACAGCCAGAAGATCAGCGGCGTGGTCAATGTCATCCACGGCATCGCCGAGCAGACCAATCTGCTGGCCCTGAACGCCGCCATCGAAGCCGCCCGCGCCGGTGAGATGGGCCGTGGCTTCGCCGTGGTGGCGGACGAGGTGCGCAACCTGGCCAAACGGGTGCAGGACTCCACCGACGAGATCACCGGCATGATCACCGCCCTGCAGGCCGGTACCCGCGATGCCGTGGAGTTCATGCGGGAGAGCTCGATCAAGGCCGACGACTGCGTGCGAGCCGCCCATGAAGCCGGCGCGGCCCTGGCCGCCATCACCGGCGCCGTGGCGCAGATGCGCGAGAGCAATACCCAGATCGCCGTGGCTGCCGAGCAGCAGAGCCAGGTGGCCGAAGAGATGACCCGCGCCGTGGTGGGGATTCGCGATGTCACCGAACTGACCGTCAACCAGACGGTGGAGTCCGCCGCCACCAGCAGCGAACTGGCCGGCCTCGCCAGCGAGTTGTCCCAGGCCATCCGCCAACTCAAGCTGCGTGCCTGACGACGCCTATGCGCTCCATAGGGAGATGCCATTCGCCGGCCCGCAAGGGCCGGACTAGACTGCCGGCATTCCCTCCAAGGAGCCGACCATGGCTAAACGACTTCCCAATCTCCACGCCTGGCAGTGGCGGACCTATTCCGACAACCACCGGCATCCCGCCAACCTGATCCTGCACGTGATCGCCGTGCCGCTGTTCATCCTGGCGGCGCTCAGCCTGGTCTATGGGCTGTTCAGCCTGAGTTTCCGGCCACTGGTGCTGGGGGTGATCGGCGTGGTCGCGTCCCTGGCCCTGCAAGGCCGGGGGCACAAGCTCGAAGCGCTGCCGCCGGTCCCCTTCAGCGACCGCAAGGACGCCATTAGCCGGCTGCTGGTGGAGCAGTTCATCACCTTCCCGCGCTTCCTTCTCAGCGGCCAGTGGTGGCGCAACTGGCGCAAGAAGCACTGACGGCGACGCCTGCCGCCCCTGGCTGGCGTCAGGGCCTGAACCCCTGCGCCAGCAACCAGCCCTGGACCATCCGCCGCTGGCCTTCCGGCAACGCCCCCAGGGCACGCTCCAGCTCCCCCCGCCTCAAGGCCGTGATGATGGGCGCCAGCTCGATGCCCTGCAGGTGCCAGATCCCCAGCGGCTGATCCGCCGTCACCACCACCTCGGCTTCTTCGATCAGATCCCCCTGGATCACCGGCGCCCACTCCACCCGCAGCCGACTGAAATCCGCCGGCGCATGCATCGGCTCGGCATCCGGCCAGGCGCGCCGTTCGCGCCAGAAGGCCTGTTCCGGCCAGCACTGCTCCAGGGCGTAGAAGTCCCGCCCGGTACGGGCGAAGCGCAGGAAGAGGTGTTCCACCCGCTGCTGGTGGAAGCGCCGGGCCAGGTCCGCGCGCTCCGGGCGTTGCAGCAGGGTGTTGATCACCGCCGGCGCCTGCAGGGCCGAGGACAGGGACTGGAAGATGCCGTTGCCGGAGAGCGGGTCCACGGCCATGGCGGCATCCCCTACCCGCAGCCAGTTGGGGCCGCTGGCTTCATGGAAGAGGATCGCCGTGCTGCTGCGGGCATGCAGATTGGCGGGTTGCAGCGCGGCCTCACCGAACAGCTCGCGGACCAGGGCGGATCGGCTGCGGCGCTGGGCGCAGTAGTCGGGGAGTTGGTCCCTGGGGGGCAGGTCGCGGGCGTCCAGGGTGATCTGCCAGTAGCTGCGGCCATCCTCCAGCCGCGCCATCCAGGCCCAGCCGTCGGCCAGGCTTTCCACCGCCGAGCCGGGGCGGCCCGGCGCCTCCCGCCACTGGTTGAGCAGGCTGAGGGTTTCCGGCCCGCGCAGGCGGCCGCCGGCGAGCGGTGCCTGGCGGCCACGGGCTTCGACGAGGAAGTCGGCGCGCAGGGGGGCGCCCGGTTCGAGATGGATGAGATGGCCGTCATCGGCGCTTTCCACTTTCAGCACGCGGGCTTCCAGCACCTCGATGCCGGCGCTGCCCAGGTCTTCGCGGATGGCCGCGTCGAACCCTGGGCGGTCCAGCAGGCATTCCTGGTTGATGGCCTGGCCATCGCCATTCCACAGCACGCGCCGGGGCGATGGCGCGGCGGCACAGGCCAGGGCGTTGGTCAGCCCAGCCTGGCGCAGGCCGTCCAGCACCCGCTGGGAGACGCCCTCCACCGCCGCGAAACGCCGCCATTCGCTGACCACGCGCACGCCATAGCCCAGGCGCTTCAGCCCCAGGGCCACCGCCGCACCGGCCGGGCCGGCACCGAGAACGAGGATTTCAGGCATGGCCACGGCGCTCCGGCCCGATAAAGGCGGCGCCTTCCCGCAGCCAGGCCAGCACAGCCTCGCGACCGGCGCCGGGGTTGGCCCGCAGGTGGGCGGCGATAATGCCGGACAAGGCCGCGCAGCCCACGCTGGAGCCGGCCACGCCATTGGCGGCGGATACGTGGGCGCCGAAATCGGCCTGGGCGCTGTTCAGCCAGGACCACTGCCCCGGCGCGCAGCGGGCATCGCCGGTCACGCGGATCACCCCCGGATAAGCCGCCGGGTACACCGGCTCGCCCTGGGCCGGGCTGGAGGCGCAGAGCAGGATGCCGGAAGCCTGGGCCAGCACGCAGGCCTCGCGCAGCACCGGGCGGTCGTTGCGCAGGCCGAGGCTCATGCTGACCAGGGCTACATCCTGCTCGATCAGCCAGTGCAAGGCGGCGGCGATCTGCAGCGGGCTGGTCTGCCAACGCTCGGCGAACACCTGGGCGATGCAGAGGCGCAGCGGGCCGCTCTGTCGAGTCAGGGTGTCCAGCACCAGGCTGCCGTGGCCGAGGGCGTCGGGCAGTGCATCACCCTCCCGCAGCTCGCCGCCTTCCAGCCAGAAGCGCTGTGCCAGGGCGACGCGGCCGCCCTGCTCCGGCGCGAAGCCGCTGTCGATGATACCGATGGCGAGATCAGCGGCCATGGCTCACCTGCTCGGACTTGAGGCTGTGCAGCTGGCCCTGCTCCAGGCGGAAGGCGATGTCGGCCTGGGCCAGGGTGGAGGGCCGGTGACTGATGAGGATGCGCGTGCGCCCGGCGAAGAGCTGGTCGATGGCGGCGATCACTTCGCGCTCGGTGGCTTCGTCCACCGCCGAGGTGGCTTCGTCCAGCACCAGGATCAGCGGGTCCTGCAGCAACGCGCGGGCGATGGCGATACGTTGCTTCTGGCCGCCGGAAAGCTGCTGGCCGCGCTCGCCCAGGGGGCTGTCCAGGCCCAGCGGCAGGGATTCGACCAGGCCGTCCAGGCGGGCCAGGCGCGCCACCTGTTCCAGGGCTTCGCGGCTAGCGTCCGGGGCGCTGTAGGCGAGGTTTTCCGCCAGGGTGCCGCGGAACAGCACGATGTCCTGGCTGACCACGGCGATGCGCCGGCGCAAGGCGAAGAGGTCCAGCTCGCGCAGGTCGGCGCCGTCCAGCAGGACGCGGCCCTGATCCGGGTCGTAGAAGCGTTGCAGCAAGTCGATCAGGGTGGATTTGCCGACGCCCGAGGCGCCGCTGATAGCCACCTTGAGGCCGGCGGGAATCAGCGCGTCCACCCCGCGCAGCACGGCGTCGGCACGCTGCTCGTGGGCGAAGTGCACGCCCTCCAGGCGCAGCTCTCCCCTGCCCTCCGGCATGGGCTGCGGCGCCTCCGGCTGGCGCACCGGCACCGGTTCCTGCTGCAGTTCCATCACCCGGCCAAGGCTGACGGTCATCCGCTGCAGGGCGACGTAGAGGCCGAGCAGGCTCTGCACCGGGCCCACGGCCATGCCCAGGTAGGTGGAGAAGGCGATCAGCGCGCCCAGTTGCCAGGTGCCCTGGATCACCCAGTAGCCGCCGATCAGGAAGGCGCAGGCGCGGGACAGCGAAGTGAGGGTGCCGGGCACGGCATGGGTGAAGAACTCGGTGACCTGCAGCCTGAGCAGTTGGCTCATATAGCCCTGTCCCAGCCCTTCCAGGCGGCGGGATTCGCGCTGCTGCGCTCCGGCGGCCTGGATGAATTTCATCGCCGGCAGGGTTTCCACCAGGAAGGACGAGACGTCCGCCGAGCGCTCGCGCAGGCTGCGCACCTCGCGCTCCACCTTGCGCCGCATCCAGCGCAGCCAGAGCACTTCGATGGGGATCAGCAGCGCCAGCAGCAAGGACAACTGCCAGGAGAGCATGAGCATCAGGGTCACCGCGCCGACCAGGCCGATGACGCTGGAGACGGCGGAGAACAGCGAATCCACGGCGAAGCGCTGGATCTCCGCCACATCGCCGTCCAGCCGGGAGAGGATGTCGCCGATGCGCTTGCGCCCGTAGAAGGCCGGCGAAAGCTGCTGCAGGTGGCGGTAGAGGTCGTCGCGCAGGGCGAAGAGGATGCGCCCGGAGAGCCGGGTGTGCAGGTAGCGGTTGATGCCCGACAACGCGGTGCCGAGGATGCCGACGGCAATCATCGCCAGCGCCACCTGTACCAGCAGCCCGAAGTCCCTGGCCAGCAGGCCGTCGTCGATCAGGGTCTTGGTCAGCCAGGGCTGGGCCAGCACCAGCAGGGAGGCGCCGAGGGAGAGGCCGAGCAGCAGGCCGATGGCGCGCCAGTGCGGACGCACGAAGCCGTAGAGCCAGGCCAGGGCCCGGCTCAGCAGGTCGGGGTCGCTGGATTCCACCAGCTTGAGGAAGAGGCGGGTCATGGAATCACTGTCGGGAAAAACCGGAACACTGTAGGGGTGAATTCATTCGCCAAGCAGGCCCCCGTGGATGTCCGGGGCAACTGCGTTGCCCTTTGCGAATGAATTCGCCCCTACAAGGACAATTCGTCCTCTCGCGGAACAGGCTCATCCCCGCAACTGCTTCAGCTTGCGGTACAGGGTGGCGCGGCTGATGCCGAGGGCGTCGGCGGCGGCGGAAACGTTGCCCTGGTGGCGGTCCAGCGCGCCGCGGATCAGCTCCAGCTCGTTCTCGCGGATGCTGCCCGGCTGGCGGCAGCTGGCGGTGAGCTCATCCAGCAGGCTGTCGGTGAGGTGGTCGAGGCCGAGCACACGCTCGCCCTCCTCGCGCATGGCCAGGGCCGAGCGCAGGACCATTTCCAGCTGGCGGATATTGCCCGGCCAGTCGTAGCCGGCGAACAGCTCGGTGAGGTCCTTGTCCAGGCTCACGTCGGCGGCGCCGAACTTGTGCAGCACGCTGCCGATCATCCCGGCCAGGTCGTCGCGCTCGCGCAGGGCCGGCAGGCGCAGGCTGACGCCGTTGATGCGGTAGTAGAGGTCTTCGCGGAAGTGCTTCTCCTGCACCAGGCGCTTGAGGTCGCGGTGGGTGGCGCAGATCACCGAAACGTCGATGTCCTGCTCCTCGCCCGCGCCCAGCGGCGCCACCCGGCGCTCCTGCAGCACGCGCAGCAGGCGCGCCTGCAGGCTCAGGGGCATGTCGCCGATTTCGTCGAGGAACAGGGTGCCGCCATGGGCCTGCATCAGCCGGCCGACCATGCCGCCTCGACGGGAACCAGTGAAGGCGCCTTCGCGGTAGCCGAAGAGTTCGGATTCGATCAGGCCTTCGGGGATGGCCGCGCAGTTCACCGCCACGAAGGGTTTTTCGGCGCGCGGGCTGGACTGGTGCAGCGCACGAGCCACCACTTCCTTGCCGGTGCCGGTCTCGCCCAGCAGCAGCACCGGCAAGTCGTTGGCCAGGCCCTGGCGGGCCATGCGCAGGGAGCGGGCGAAGCGGCTGTCGCGGCCGGCCAGCTCTTCCAGCAGCTGGGGTTTCTGCGGCGCAGACGCCTTGGCCACCGGGGCGACGCCGCCGAGGCTGGTATGG
Source organism: Pseudomonas sp. GCM10022186 (assembly GCF_042656385.1). Classification (NCBI taxonomy): domain Bacteria; kingdom Pseudomonadati; phylum Pseudomonadota; class Gammaproteobacteria; order Pseudomonadales; family Pseudomonadaceae; genus Pseudomonas; species Pseudomonas sp. GCM10022186. The sequence continues at coordinate 68,634 of NZ_JBHSOU010000009.1, read as the reverse complement.
CGCGGCACCTGCAGCGCGCGGAAGAAGAATTCGCCCTTGGCGGTCTGCACGCTGCTCACCCCGCCCTGCAGCAGGCGGGCGATGAACTGCGGCGAGCGCTCGCCGATCAGGTCGCTGCTGCGCCGCCCCACCAGCGCTTCGCGGCGCACCTGCAACAGGTCGCAGGCGCGCTCGTTGGCGGCCAGCACCTCGCCGTCCAGGCTCAGGGCCAACAGCCCGTGCCAGGCGCTGCCGAGGTACTGCGGGCGGTTGTGGAAGGCCAGCACCAGATGGTCCGGGTAGCACAGGCCGAACATGCGGCTCTCGATGTTGCCGGCGGCCAGCATCAGGGTGGCGAGGTTGTCCTGGGGCTGGGCCATGACGCCCTGGCGGGTCAGGTCGATAACGCCGACCACCCGACCCTGGGGATCGCGCAGGGGCACCGAGGTACAGGAGAAGGGACTCAGGCGGTCCAGGTAGTGTTCGCCGCAGTTGATCAGGGTCGGGCGGCCTTCGACCATGGCGGTGCCGATGGCATTGGTGCCGCGCAGGGATTCGCTCCAGCAGCTGCCGGGCTTGAGGTCGCGCAGGCCGAAGTGCTTGAGGAATTCGGTCTGGCCCTCGATGGCCAGGACGTTGGCCTGGGCATCGCCGAGGATGATCAGCCCGCCCTTGCCCTGCTGGCTGACCAAGTATTCCAGTTCCGGGGTGGCGGCGTCGATCAGCAGGCGGTTGTTGTCCAGCAGCAGTTGCAGGTCGTGTTTCTGCGCAAGATCCACCTGCTCGCCTTCCAGGCAGTTGAGGCCATGGCCCAGGCTGCGCCGCCAGGAAGCGTCGATCTCGTCCCGCAGCACGCCCTGGGGCAGCTCGCCGTCGCTGACCAGCTTCAGGCGGGCCTGCCGCGATTCGTGCAAGGGATCGCTAGCGTTTTTTATTCGAATGTCCTGCGCCATCGCTCGCTCCAACGTGCGCCCCGGCAGTGGCCGGCGGTCAAGTCGCACGCCTTGAATGTCTACACCCCCGGCCCACGTCCGTAAAGAGCGGGCCAACCGCCCCGCAGGCAGCAAGTATCGGGCCATTCCGGCCGTCGCCCGCCCCTGTGCGGCGCAGTTGACAGTCAGGTTGGCACAGGTTTACGTTAACGTAAAGGTAAACGCCACGACGAGCTTCCGACCATGCCCATCACCTACAGCATTTCCGACCTGGCCCGCGAACTGGACGTGACCACCCGCGCCATCCGCTTCTACGAGGAGCAAGGCATGCTCAGCCCCGAGCGCCGTGGCCAGGAACGCATCTACAGCCCGAAGGACCTGGTGGCGCTGAAGCTCATCCTGCGTGGCAAGCGCATCGGCTTCTCCCTGGCCGAGTGCAAGGAGCTGATCGACCTCTACGACCCCAGCAGCGGCAACCGCAAGCAGCTGCAGACCTTCATGGACAAGATCGCCGCGCGCCGCGCACAGCTTGAACAGCAACTGCTGGACATCCAGCAGATGCAACTGGAACTGGATACGGCCGAGGAACGCTGCCTGGCGGCGCTGGCCGAAACCGAACGCAAACAGGGCGTCAACGCCTGATTCCCTCCCCCGACAACGACAAGCACAGGTGGAACCATGAGCTATCCCACTCTCAACTTCGGTCTCGGCGAGACCATCGACATGCTGCGTGATTCCGTCCATCAGTTCGCCCAGGCCGAACTGGCCCCGCGTGCGGCGCAGATCGACCGCGATAACGAGTTCCCCATGGACATGTGGCGCAAGTTCGGCGACATGGGCCTGCTGGGCATGACCGTGGAAGAGGAGTACGGCGGCACCAACATGGGCTACCTGGCTCACGTGGTGGCGATGGAAGAGATCAGCCGCGCGTCCGCCTCGGTCGGCCTGTCCTACGGCGCCCACTCCAACCTGTGCGTCAACCAGATTCGCAAGAACGGCACTCACGAGCAGAAGCAGAAGTATCTGCCCAAGCTGTGCTCCGGCGAACACGTCGGCGCCCTGGCCATGAGCGAGCCCAATGCCGGCTCGGACGTGGTGTCGATGAAGCTGCGCGCCGACAAGAAGGGCGACCGCTACGTGCTCAACGGCAACAAGATGTGGATCACCAACGGCCCGGACGCCAACACCTACGTGATCTACGCCAAGACCGACGTCCACGCCGGCTCGCGCGGCATGACCGCCTTCATCGTCGAGCGCGACTTCAAGGGCTTCTCCCGCCACCAGAAGCTGGACAAGCTGGGCATGCGCGGCTCCAACACCTGCGAGCTGGTGTTCGAAGACGTCGAGGTGCCGGAGGAAAACATCCTCGGTGCCGAAGGCCGTGGCGTGGCCGTGCTGATGAGCGGCCTGGACTATGAACGTACCGTGCTCTCGGGCGGCCCGACCGGGATCATGAGCGCCTGCATGGACGTGGTGCTGCCCTACGTGCACGAGCGCCAACAGTTCAAGCAGTCCATCGGTGAGTTCCAGCTGGTGCAGGGCAAGCTGGCCGACATGTACGCCGGCATGAACGCCTCCAAGTCCTACCTGTATACCGTGGCCAAGGCCTGCGACCGCGGCGAGGAATCGCGCAAGGACGCCGCCGCGGTGATCCTCTACACCGCCGAGATGGCCACCAGGATGGCCCTGGACACCATCCAGCTGCTCGGCGGCAACGGCTACACCAACGAGTACCCGGCCGGCCGCCTGCTGCGCGACGCCAAGCTCTACGAGATCGGCGCCGGCACCAGCGAAATCCGCCGCATGCTGATCGGCCGCGAGCTGTTCAACGAAACGAAGTAAACAAAAGCTGGAAGCTTGAAGCCGGAAGCTGGACGCACGCCCTGCCCTCTTCCAGCTTCAAGCTTCGGGCTTCAAGCTCGCGGAGCACCCAATGACCATTCTTACGACTCAGTTGAACCCGCGTTCCCCCGAATTCGCCCGCAACAGCGCGGCGATGCTCGAACAGGTCGGCGCCCTGCACACGTTGCTCGGCCGCATCCACGAAGGCGGCGGCGCCAAGGCCCAGGAACGCCACACCTCGCGCGGCAAGCTGCTGCCCCGCGAGCGCATCAATCGCCTGCTGGACGTCGGTTCGCCCTTCCTCGAGATCGGCCAGCTGGCCGCCCATGAGGTCTATGGCGAAGACGTTCCCGCCGCTGGCGTGGTGGCCGGCATCGGCCGCGTGGAAGGCGTGGAATGCATGATCGTGGCCAACGACGCCACGGTGAAGGGCGGCTCCTACTACCCGCTGACCGTGAAGAAGCACCTGCGCGCCCAGGCCATCGCCCGAGAGAACCGCCTGCCCTGCATCTATTTGGTGGACTCCGGCGGCGCCAACCTGCCGCGCCAGGAAGACGTGTTCCCCGACCGCGAGCACTTCGGCCGGATCTTCTTCAACCAGGCCAACATGAGCGCCATGGGCATCCCGCAGATCGCCGTAGTCATGGGCTCCTGCACCGCCGGCGGCGCCTATGTGCCGGCGATGTCCGACGAAACCATCATGGTGCGCAACCAGGCCACCATCTTCCTCGCCGGCCCGCCGCTGGTGAAGGCCGCCACCGGTGAGGTGGTGACCGCCGAAGAGCTGGGCGGCGCCGACGTGCACTGCAAGACCTCGGGCGTGGCCGACCACTACGCCGAAAGCGACGAACACGCCCTGGCCCTGGCGCGCCGCAGCATCGCCAACCTGAACTGGCGCAAGGCCGGCGAGCTGAACCTGCGCGCCCCCCTCGCCCCGCGCTACGCCGCCGACGAGCTGTACGGCGTGATCCCGGCCGACGCCAAGCAGCCCTTCGACGTCCGCGAAGTCATCGCCCGCCTGGTGGACGATTCCGAATTCGATGAGTTCAAGGCGCTGTTCGGCACCACCCTGGTGTGCGGCTTCGCCTTTCTTCACGGCTACCCCATCGCCATCCTCGCCAACAACGGCATCCTCTTCGCCGAGGCCGCGCAGAAAGGCGCGCACTTCATCGAACTGGCCTGCCAGCGCGGCATCCCGCTGCTGTTCCTGCAGAACATCACCGGCTTCATGGTGGGCAAGAAGTACGAGGAAGGCGGCATCGCCAAGCACGGCGCCAAGCTGGTGACGGCGGTGGCCTGCGCCAAGGTACCGAAGTTCACCGTGATCATCGGCGGCAGCTTCGGCGCCGGTAACTACGGCATGTGCGGCCGCGCCTACGACCCGCGCTTCCTGTGGATGTGGCCGAACGCGCGGATCGGCGTGATGGGCGCCGAGCAGGCCGCCGGCGTGCTCACCCAGGTCAAGCGCGAGCAGAGCGAACGCGCCGGCCACAGCCTCAGCGCCGAGGACGAAGCACGCATCAAGCAGCCGATCCTCGAGCAGTACGAGCGCCAGGCGCATGCGTATTACTCCAGTGCACGGCTCTGGGACGACGGCGTGATCGACCCGGCGCAGACCCGCGACGTGCTCGGCCTGGCCCTCTCCGCCAGCCTCAACGCCCCGATCGAGCGGACCAGCTTCGGTGTGTTCCGCATGTAATGAAAAAACGATAACGGCGCTGGAGGCTAGAGGCTTGACGTCCAGCCTTCAGCCTCAAGCCAAGGGCCGCAGGCCTTCGCCTGCAGGAAGTCGAATATGAACACGCCCCCATTTCAGACCATCGAACTTGAATGCTCCGCCCGAGGTGTCGCCACCCTCTGGCTCAACCGTCCGGAAAAGAACAACGCCTTCAACGCCGGGATGATCCGCGAACTCATCCTCGCCCTGGATGCCGTCAAGGCCGCCGCCGACGTGCGTTTCCTCATCCTGCGCGGCCGTGGCTGGCACTTCTCCGCCGGCGCGGATCTGGCCTGGATGCAGGAATCCGCCCAGCTCGACTACAACGCCAACCTCGACGACGCCCGCGAGCTGGCCGAGCTGATGTACAACCTCTACCACCTCAAGGTGCCGACCCTGGCGGTCGTCCAGGGCGCGGCCTTCGGCGGTGCGCTTGGCCTGATCAGCTGCTGTGACATCGCCATCGGCGCCGTCGACGCGCAGTTCTCCCTCTCCGAGGTGCGCATCGGCCTGGCCCCGGCGGTGATCAGCCCCTTCGTGGTCCAAGCCATCGGCGAGCGCGCCGCGCGCCGCTATGCCCTGACCGCCGAGCGCTTCAGCGGCGAGCGTGCCCGCGAACTGGGCCTGCTCGCCGAGTGCTACCCGGCCGAGGAACTGGACGAAGCGCTCAACGACTGGACCGCCAACCTGCTGCAGAACAGCCCGCAGGCCATGAGCGCCACCAAGGACCTGCTGCGCGAAGTCGGCAGCGGCGCCCTCTCGCCCAACCTGCGCCGCTACACCGAAAGCGCCATCGCCCGTATCCGCGTGAGCCCCGAAGGCCAGGAGGGCCTGCGCGCCTTCCTGGAAAAACGCAAACCGTCCTGGCAGGAGCAATAACAATGATCACCACCCTGCTGATCGCCAACCGCGGCGAAATCGCCTGCCGCGTGATGCGCACCGCCAAGGCCCTGGGTATCCGCACCGTGGCCGTGCACAGCGCCATCGACCGCAACGCCCGCCACGTGCGCGAGGCGGACATCGCCGTCGACCTGGGCGGCGCCAAGCCGGCGGAAAGCTACCTGCTGGTGGACAAGCTGATCGCCGCCGCCAAGGCCAGCGGCGCCCAGGCCATCCACCCCGGTTATGGCTTCCTCTCGGAGAACGCCGGCTTCGCCCGCGCCATCGCCGACGCGGGACTGATCTTCCTCGGCCCGCCGGCCAGCGCCATCGATGCCATGGGCAGCAAGTCCGCCGCCAAGGCGCTGATGGAAGCCGCCGGCGTACCCCTGGTGCCCGGCTATCACGGCGAGGACCAGGACCTGGAAACCTTCCGTGAAGCCGCCCAGCGCATCGGCTACCCGGTGCTGCTGAAAGCCGCCGCCGGCGGTGGCGGCAAGGGCATGAAGGTGGTGGAGCGCGAAAGCGAACTGGCCGAAGCCCTGGCCTCCGCCCAGCGTGAAGCCCAGTCCGCCTTCGGCGACTCGCGGATGCTGGTGGAGAAGTACGTTCTCAAGCCGCGCCACGTGGAAATCCAGGTGTTCGCCGACAGCCACGGCAACTGCCTGTACCTCAACGAGCGCGACTGCTCGATCCAGCGCCGCCACCAGAAAGTGGTGGAAGAAGCCCCCGCCCCCGGCCTCTCGGCGGAACTGCGCCGTGCCATGGGCGAGGCCGCCGTGCGCGCCGCCCAGGCCATCGGCTACGTGGGCGCCGGCACCGTGGAATTCCTGCTGGACGAGCGCGGCGACTTCTTCTTCATGGAGATGAACACCCGCCTGCAGGTGGAGCACCCGGTCACCGAAGCCATCACCGGCCTCGACCTGGTGGCCTGGCAGATCCGCGTCGCCCGTGGCGAGGTCCTGCCGATCACCCAGGAACAGGTGCCGCTGAACGGCCACGCCATCGAAGTGCGCCTCTACGCCGAAGACCCGGACCAGGACTTCCTGCCCGCCAGCGGTCGCCTGGCCCTCTACCGCGAAGCTTCCGCCGGTCCGGGCCGCCGGGTGGACAGCGGGGTTGCCGAAGGTGACGAGGTATCGCCCTTCTACGACCCCATGCTGGCCAAGCTGATCGCCTGGGGCGAGAACCGCGAGGAAGCCCGCCAGCGCCTGCTGGCCATGCTCGACGAAACCGCCGTGGGCGGCTTCAAGACCAACCTGGCGTTCCTGCGCCGCGTGCTGGCCCACCCGGCCTTCGCCGACGCCGAACTGGACACCGGCTTCATCGCCCGCCACCAGGAGCAGTTGCTGCCCGCCCCGGCCGCCCTGCCCCAGGCCTTCTGGCAGGTGGCCGGCGAAGCCTTCCGCCAGAGCGACGCCGGGCGCGTGCGCGGCGACGACCCGCACTCGCCCTGGAGCGCCAGCAGCGGCTGGCGCGCCGGCCTGCCGAGCGAAACCGACCTGCACCTGACCTGCGGCGACGAACGCCAGGTGGTGCGCCTGCGTGGCGCCGCCGCCAGCCCGATCCAGCTCAAGGGCGAGCAGGTCACCCTGGAACAGGACGGCCTGCGCCGCCAGCACCTGGCGATCCGCCGCGGCGAAACCCTCTACCTGGAATGGGACGGCGAGCTACGCAGCGTCGGCCGCGTCGACCCCATCGAGGAGGTGGAAGCCAGCCACGCCCACCACGGCGGGCTGACGGCGCCCATGAACGGCAGTATCGTGCGCATCCTGGTGGAAGCCGGGCAGCAGGTCGAAGCCGGCACCGCCCTGGTGGTGCTGGAAGCCATGAAGATGGAACACAGCATCCGCGCGCCCCACGACGGCGTGGTCAAGGCGCTGTACTGCGGCGAAGGCGAACTGGTCAACGAAGGCACCGCCCTCGTCGAACTGGAAGAAGCCTGAAGTGCTGGCACCATCGTAGGATGGGTGGAGCGAAGCGATACCCATCAACCCCGCGATGGGTATCGCGGGGCTCCACCCATCCTACATTTGCCACAGCCCGCCCGACTTCCGTAGGTTGGCGCCGAGGAACGAGGCCCAACATCCCGAATCGAGAGATGACGCAATGACTATTCCCAGCAAGGTCCGCCTGGTCGAAGTCGGCCCCCGCGACGGCCTGCAGAACGAGAAGCAACCCATCAGCGTCGCCGACAAGGTGCGCCTGGTGGACGACCTCACCGCCGCCGGCCTCGGCTATATCGAGGTGGGCAGCTTCGTGTCGCCCAAATGGGTGCCGCAGATGGCAGGTTCCGCCGAGGTCTTCGCGCAGATCCAGCGCAAGCCGGGCGTGACCTACTCCGCCCTGGCACCGAACCTCAAGGGCTTCGAAGCCGCCCTGCAAGCCGGGGTGAAGGAAGTGGCGGTGTTCGCCGCCGCTTCCGAGGCCTTCTCGCAGAAGAACATCAACTGCTCCATCGCCGAGAGCCTGGCGCGCTTCGTGCCAGTGGTGGAAGCGGCCAAGGCCCGGGGCATCAGCGTGCGCGGTTACGTTTCCTGCGTGCTGGGCTGCCCCTATGACGGCGAGGTACCCGCCGAGCAGGTCGCCGCCGTCGCCGCCGAGCTGTATGCCATGGGCTGCTACGAAGTGTCCCTGGGCGACACCATCGGCACCGGCACCGCCGGCGCCACCCGCCACCTGATCAACGTGGTGGGCACCCGCGTGCCGCGTGACCGCCTCGCCGGCCACTTCCACGACACCTTCGGCCAGGCCGTGGCCAACATCCACGCCAGCCTGCTGGAAGGCATCGCCGTGTTCGACAGCTCGGTCGCCGGCCTCGGCGGTTGCCCCTATGCCAAGGGCGCCACCGGCAACGTCGCCACCGAGGACGTGCTCTACCTGCTCAACGGCCTGGGCATCGAGACCGGCATCGACATGGACAGGCTGGTGGACGCCGGCCAACGCATCTGTGCAGTGCTCGGCAAGGAAAATGGCTCGCGGGTGGCGCGGGCGATTCTGGCGAAGCGGGGCTGAGACTTAGCCGCTTCCCCGGGCCGGGGGTGAGGGAGCAGCCGGCTGCACAGGGTCAATCAGGGGCGATCACGCAATCTTGCCACTCCAGTTTCGAACAAAGAAAAAGGCCGCTACGAGTAGCGGCCTTTTTCATGGAGCGGCGGGATCAGCGGGTACCGCGACGACGCAGGGCGGACGGCTTGAAGTAGCCATCGTCCGGCAGGGCCTGGGCGAACTCGATGGTGTTCGGCTCTTCGTTGTCCAGGTTCTGCACGTGGTAGCGGCGGGACTGCAGGTCGTGGAACACGTCCAGCGCGGACCAGGTGGTGGGCAGGTCGTAGTAGTTCTTCAGGTAGGCCACCGACACGCGCCACAGCTCGCCACGGCCGTCGTACTGGTCGACCACTGCGGCTTGCCAGCTGTCCTCGTCGAGGAACAGGGTGCGCTTGGAGTAGATGTGGCGGGCGCCCTGCTTCAGGGTGCCTTCCACGACCCACACGCGATGCAGCTCGTTGCGGGTGACGGCCGGGTTCAGGTGGCCCGGCTGCAGCAGGTCCTTGTACTTGACCTCGGGGCTGGAGACCTTGTAGTTGTTGTACGGGATGTAGATTTCCTTCTTGCCCACCAGCTTCCAGTCGTAGCGGTCGGGCGCACCGTTGAACATGTCGGTGTCGTCGGCGGTACGCAGGCCGTCGGCGGCCGCGATGGGGGTGTCGTAGGCGAGGTTCGGCGCACGGCGAACGCGACGCTGGCCGGCGTTGTAGCCCCAGGCCTGGCGCGGCTCCTGGACCTGATCCAGGGTCTCGTGGACCAGGGTCGCACCACCGGCCAGGCGCGCCGGGCTCTTGGTGAAGGACAGGTAATAGAAGAGGACGTTGTTCAGGTCGGCGTACGAACCTTTCGGGTTGTAGTACTTGAACAGGGCTTCCTGCTGCGAGGTCACCAGGGAGTAGTCGCCGTTGCGCTGCACCGCCACTTCGGAAGCACGGCGCACGACGTAGGAGCCGCGATAGCGGGTGATGTGGTTCCACAGGGCTTCCACGCCGTTCTGCGGAATCGGGAACGGGATGCCGCCGTAGGCGTCGGCGAAGCCGTTGCCGCCGTCCAGCAGCTTGGCGCTGGTGGCGTTCCTGGCGGTGTTGTCATACACCCACTGCGGCGCGGAGCCGGAGCGGCGGGTCTGGTACACCGGCATCTGGAAGCTGTCCGGATAGGCATTGAACAGGGCGATCTGACCCGGGGTCAGGTTGGCCTTGTACTGGTCCAGGTTGGCCTTGGTGATGGTGAACAGCGGCTTGTCTTCCGGGAACGGATCCAGGTGGTGCATGCCGGACTTGTAGCCGGCGGGTGCCTGGGTGATGCCGCCGGTCCAGGCGGGGATGGTGCCGGCGGCGTTGCCGCCCTTCTCGGCACCGAAGGGGGTCAGGCTGGCGCCGAGTTTGGCGGCGTCCTGAGCAGTGACTTGCGCCAGTGCGCTGCTGGCGGAAAGCGCCAGGGCGACTGCGGCGCCGATCAGCGAAAGCTTTTTCAGCATGTGGGTTCTCCGTGATGAGTCCGTATCGGGCGCCCGTGGACGCCCGTCTTGTTGTTGTCGTGTTTAGAAGGAGTACTTGACGTTGACGCCGACGTTGTCGCGATCGCGTACCGAGTTGTTCTGGCCGCCGCCGTAGAACTCGGTGTATTGCAATTCGGCTTCCAGGCTGTTCAGGTAGCTGGCCTTGAGACCGAGGGTATAGGCCTTGCGGCCTTCGATGAAGTTGCCGGTCTGGTAGGAGTTGCCCTCGAAGTCGTCCTTGTAGACGACGAAGGGCGAGATGTTCACGCCGGCGTAGACGTCGTTCCAGGTACCGGACAGCAGCAGGGTGTAGCCGTAGGCGTTCTTGTTGACCTGGTCGTCGCGATCGCCGCCGGACACGTAGGAGCTGTTGCCGCGACCGGAGTAGTAGCGGTTCTGGCCGTTGAACGAGGTGTACTGCAGGTCGCTGCCGCGCAGATGCTCGGAGGCCAGCTCGGCGACGCCGATCAGGGAGTCGAAGGACAGCGATGGGCCGAAGTTGTAGATGGTGCCCAGGGACGCGTTGTAGGCCTCGACACGCTCGGAGTTGTGGATCTCGTCGCCCAGGCGCACGTTCTGGCCACCGATATTGACGGTGCGGCCGGATGCCAGGGCCGGCGCCTGGAGCAGCAGGTCCCCCAGCAGGTCGTTGGTGGTGGCGATGCCGATCGGCAGGTTCGGGCGGTAGGCCAGTTCACCGAAGACCGAAGCGTCGCCCACTGTGGTGTTGAAGCTGAAGCCATACATGCGGATGTCTTCGGCGTATTCGCGACGGGCGTCGACCTGGTTGGCCACGTCGATGGTCGCGATGCCGCCGACCGCCTGGGACAGCTGGGAAGTCGGATCGGCAAGGCCGGCGCTGACCTGGTTGCGAATGTTCGCCAGCGCGCCGCCGATGATGGCGTCAGCCCGGGCGCTGCCGGTAGAGCCGCCCGCGGCGACCTGGGCGATCTGCTGGGGCGTGAAGCCTCCCTGGACCAGGGCCTGGGTTGTCTGCGCGGTAACGATACCCTGGGCGATCTGCTGCAGGTTCAGGCCCCGGTAGCTGCCCAGGTCCGCCTCGATGGTCGGCTCCTTGGCGTGGTAGTTGACGAAGTAGAAGCCGAACTCGGTGCTATTCAGCTCTTCCGCGATATAACGGAAGGCGACGCCGAACTGGCCATCGTTCTTGGCGTTGATGTCCGGCTGGATGGACGCCACCTTGATGTTGCCGTTGGCATCCACGGTGCGGCCGCCCTGCAGGCCGCCGACACCCAGGCTGCTCAGGGTGCTGTATGCCCCGGCCAGCGGAGTCAGGCGCGGCTGGGTCGAATAGGCGGTGTTGCCACCTTCAGCGAACAGGTCGGTCTCGGAGTAGTAGGTGCCCACCGGGTCGATGGCCGATTCCTTCCAGTTCCACTGGTAGAAGGTTTCCATCGACAGGTTCTCGGTCAGGCCGACGTTGAAGCTCAGGGCTTCCACCGGCACCAGCACTTCCTTCAGCTCGGAACCCGGCAGGCGGAACTTGGCGGCGTCCACCGGGTTGGTGGTGTTGACGCCACCGCGATAGAAGATGCCCTCGCCCCAGTTGAACACCTGGCGGCCGACGCGGCCGGTGACCGGCATGTCGGCCACGTCCCAGTTGCCATAGAGGTAGGCGTCGAGGATCTGCGCATCACGACCGGCCTTGTGGCGGGTGTCGTGGGTGAAGCTGTCATCCTTCGGGAAGTTCTGGCTCGGCTGGATCGGGTCGTTGTTGTCCAGGTAGTCGTTGCGCTTGTCCATGATCTGGGTGTCATAGAAAGCGGTGCCACGGACGAACATGCCGTAGTTCTTGTAGGTCGCTTCCAGGTCGGAGGTGATCTTGTAGACCTCGGAGACCAGGCCGGTATCGAAGTTGCGGTTGCCGTCGTTGGTATTGATGTCGTCGTTGGTCTTGTCCCGACCCTGCACGCGCCACAGCTGGCCGTAGGAAATGGTGGTGTCGAGGGAACCGGAAATTTCGTCGTTGGCGAAGCTGAACTCCACCGCCTGGGCCTGGGCGGCTACCAGCAACGGCAGGATGCCGGCAAAGGCGAAACCTGCCTTGGCCGGTGCGAAACGCAACATGGGCTTACGGGACTTGAGCTCCATCGAGTCTTACTCCGTGGACTGATCACTTTGTTATTGGCGGCCCATCGGGCGGGGCCGTTTGTGTGGCCGCTCTTGGCGACCTTTTTTGCTTCGGCAGGAAATCCCCCAGCGCAGAGCGCACCCCGTTGCAGACGCACCGAAACGGGGCCAAATCGGCAGGCGGCGTTGCAACCATGGTGCCAATTCGGAACTGAGCGTCAGAAAAATCCGAGGGACTGCGTGACGGAAAATTGTCAAACAAGTGACTGATCATCCACTGATCATTTTCAATTTTTCTGTCCGATCTTGTCGGACGATCTGGCTCGATTTGTCACTCAAGATCACACTTTCCGGGTATGCACGCTCATACCAAAAGCTGTCTAGTCAAGCCTTTTCTGGGCTATCAAGACTTTTCGCGCATAAAGGCAGCCACGATTATTTCTTTGAGTAACAAAAAAGTGTTACCAGAACTAACCGGTAACACTTGATGAAGGGAGGAATCTCGGAGGGATGACAGCCCGCCCGCGCGGGCTGTCGGAGGGGACTCAGGCGAGGCTCTTGCTGACCACCTCGAAAACATCGCTGGACAGCTCGCCGGAGGCGAGGATCCGCTCCAGCTCGGCCTTCATCAGCGCCTGGCGCGCCGCGTCGTACTTGCGCCAGCGGGTGAGCGGCGCCAGCTGGCGCGAGGCGATCTGCGGGTTGAGGGCATTCAGGGTGATCACGTGGTCGGCGAGGAAGCGATAGCCCGCGCCGTCCGCCCGGTGGAAGTTGATCAGGTTCTGGTTGGCGAAGGCGCCGATCAGCGCGCGCACCTTGTTCGGGTTCTTCAGGGTGAAGGCCGAATGCTGCATCAGCGCCTGGACCCGCTCCAGCCCGCCCGGCAGGCCGCAGCCGGCCTGCACGCTGAACCACTGGTCCATCACCAGCGGGTCGTCCTTGAAGTACTCGGCGAATCGCGCGAGGGCGTCGGCCTTTTCCTTCTCGAAGCCGGAATTCACCAGCACCGCCAGGGCCGACAGGCGTTCGGTCATGTTGTCGCAGTCGTTGAACTGCTCCAGGCAGGCCTCCAGCACTTCAGCCTTGCCGCTCTGCATCAGGTAGGACAGGGCGATGTTCTGCAGGGTGCGGCGGGCGATGTGCGCGGCCTCGGCCACATAGGCGGTCTCGCGGGAGGCCGCGCGGTTGGCCTGGTAGCGCGCCAGCAGCTGCTGGAACAGGGATTCGCCGATGGTCTGGCGGGCGAATTCGCGAGCGGCATGGATGGCGTCCACATCGGCCACCTCGCTGATCTCGGTGAGGTAGGCCTCGCTCGGCAGCGACAGCATCTCGGCGACCATGGCCTGGTCCAGCGACTCGTCCTCCAGCAGGGTGCGGAAGGCCTGGATCAGGCGCGGGTCCAGTACCAGTTGCTCACCGCGCTGGCGCTGGCCGATCAGCTCCTGCAGCACCTGCACCGACAGCTGCTGGCCGGCTTCCCAGCGGTTGAAGCCGTCGGAGTCGTGCTGCATGAGGAACATCAGCTGGTCGCGGCTGTAGGGGAAGCTCAGCTTCACCGGCGCCGAGAAGCCGCGCAGCAGCGAGGGCAGCGGGCGCTCGGGGATGTCGACGAAGGTGAAGGTCTGCTCCGCTTCGGTCAGGGCCAGCACGCGGCTGCCGCCCTGGGCCGCCGCCTCGCCCGAGAGGCGCAGCGGCAGTTCGCGGCCCTGGGCATCCAGCAAGCCCAGGGCCACGGGAATGACGAAGGGCTGCTTGTCCTTCTGGCCCGGGGTGGGCGGGCAGCTCTGGCGGAAGGTCAGGCTATAGGTCTTCGCCCCGGCATCGTAGCTGTCTTCCACGGCAAGGCGGGGCGTACCGCCCTGGCTGTACCAGCGCTTGAACTGGCTCAGGTCGACGCCGTTGGCGTCCTCCATGGCCTTGACGAAGTCGTCGCAGGTCACGGCCTGGCCGTCATGGCGCTCGAAGTAGAGGTCGGTGCCCTTGCGGAAGCCCTCGGCGCCCAGCAGGGTATGGATCATGCGCACCACTTCCGAGCCCTTCTCGTAGACGGTCAGGGTGTAGAAGTTGGAAATCTCGATGAAGGAGTCCGGGCGCACCGGGTGGGCCATGGGGCCGGCGTCCTCGGCGAACTGGTTGGTGCGCAGGAAGGCCACGTCCTCGACGCGCTTGACGGTGCGCGAGTTCATGTCGGCGGAGAACTCGGCGTCGCGGAAAACGGTGAAGCCTTCCTTGAGGGACAGCTGGAACCAGTCGCGGCAGGTCACGCGGTTGCCCGACCAGTTGTGGAAGTACTCGTGGGCCACCACCGCCTCGACCCGCTGGTGGGCGGCGTCGGTCGCGGTCTCGGCCTTGGCCAGCACGCAGCTGGAGTTGAAGATGTTGAGCCCCTTGTTCTCCATGGCGCCCATGTTGAAGTCGTTCACCGCGACGATCATGAAGATGTCCAGGTCGTACTCGCGGCCATAGACCTCCTCGTCCCAGCGCATGGACTTCTTCAGGCTGTCCATGGCGTGCTGGACCTTGTCGATGTTCTCCGGCTCGACGTAGATGCGCAGCGCCACCTCGCGCTGGGCCATGGTGGTGAAGCTGTCCTCCACGCACCAGAGGTCACCGGCCACCAGGGCGAACAAGTAGGCGGGCTTCTTGAACGGGTCCTCCCAGGTGGCCCAGTGCCGACCACCCTCCTCCGCCCCGCTGGCCACCGGGTTGCCGTTGGACAGCAGCACCGGGTAGCGGTGCTGCTCGGCGCTCACCGTGGTGGTGAACCTGCTCATCACGTCCGGGCGGTCGAGGTAGTAGGTGATCTTGCGGAAGCCCTCGGCCTCGCACTGGGTGCAGAACATCTTGCCGGACTTGTACAGGCCTTCCAGCGCGGTGTTGCTTTCCGGATGGATGCGCACGGTGCTGTCGAGGGTGAAAGATTTAGCCAGCGGCTGCAGGGTCAGGTGGCTGTCGTCCAGTTGGTAGTCGGAGGCGGTCAGCGCGCGGTCGTCCATGGACAGCGACAGCAGCTCCAGCTGCTGGCCGTCCAGTACCAGGGGCGGCAGGCCCTCGCCGCGCTGCGGATTGCGACGCATGACCAGCTGGGCATGGACCAGGGTGTGATCCTCGTACAGCTCGAAGGTCAGGTTGGTCTCGTCGATCAGGTAGTCAGGGGCCTGATAGTCCTTGAGGTAGATGACTTTCGGTTGCTCGGTGCGCATGGTCGTCTCTTCGATTGCGAGGCGGCCCCGAAACCCTGGGCCGCTCCAGATGAATGGGTCAAGGTCGGAGTATGGACTATTCCCCAGCCGACCTGACGGATTGGGCTACGCGGCGCTGATGGCCAACTGGTAGGCAGTGTACTTGCGCAGGTTGATCACGCCGGTGTCGAGGATCAGGTACTGACCCTTGATGCCCCGCAGCGTACCCTCGACCACCGGCGTCTTGTCCAGATCGAAGCTGACGACCTTGGTCGGATAGGCATCCACCGGGTAGCTGATCTCGATGGGCGCGAGGTCGGTGACCGGCTGGATCGCCTGCAGGCCGAATCGGTCCTGCAGGGCGCGCATGCCCTCGGCGCAGGTGTCGAACAGCTCGTCGCGGATGGCCGCCAGGTCCAGTGGCGGCGCCTCGCCTTTCAGCATGGCGCGCCAGTTGGTGCGGTCCGCCACCTGGCTGCGCAGCAGGTCTTCGACGAAGCCGGATTGCTGGCGGGTGGCCACGCGCACGATCGGCAGCGCCTGGCTGGCGCCCTGGTCGATCCAGCGGGTCGGTACCTGGCTGGCACGGGTGATGCCGACCTTGATGCCGGAGGAATTGGCCAGGTAGACGACGTGGTCGGTCATGCAGAAACGCTCGCCCCACTCGGGCTCGCGGCAGGTGCCCTGGTCGTAGTGGCATTTTTCCGGGCTGACGATGCAGCTGTCGCATTGCGCCAGCTTGGTGAAGCACGGGTAGCAGTAGCCCTGGCTGAAGCTCTTCTTCGTCTTGCGCCCGCAGTGGATGCAATGGATGGCGCCGAGGAATTCGAGGCGCAGCGGTTTGCCGATCAGCGGATTGGCCGGCACCTCGGTCTCGCCGAGGCGAAAGCTGTACTGCACGGGAGCTTCAAGGCGCACCGACATCTTCGACAGTGTGCCGCGACCTAATTCCAGCATCAGTGAACCGAATTCGACTTGAACAGGAGGTTGGGGATGGGTTCGGACTTGGAGCTGCACTCCTGCGGGCCCATGTAGCCGGTGCGCTCTTCCTCGGGCAGGTTCTTCAGCTCCCAGGCGATCACCGCCTGCAGCGACAGCTCCTTCTGCTCCTGGGTCAGCTTGCGGCCGTCCGGCCACTTGCCGATCTCCACGGCGAGCTTGAGGCTCTCGTAGACATCCTGGGTGATGTTGCTGATCAGATGGGCAAAAGACGACATGGGCCACTCACCGGGAATTGAGACAAGCTGCGCATTCTAGCGGCGCAGACGGGATAGGGCACCCCCAATCAGTCCAGTGGTGCAACCCGCCACCAGGCCACCGACATGGGCGCCATTGGCGATGGCGCCGAACCCCAGGGCCGTAATCAGCCCCGACAGGCACACCAGCAGCCAGATCAGCATCATCGCCATCACCCCCGACGGCAGCCGGTAGGCCGGGCACGGTGCCAGGCGCTGGAACACCCAGCAGTGGCCGAGCAGGCCGTAGAGCACCCCGGAGAGCCCGCCGAACAGCGAAGCCCCGCTACTGAAATACTGGGCGAAATCCGACACCAGGCTGAAGCCCAGGGTCAGCACCAGCAGCATGGGCCCGCCCTGGCGCGACTCGATGCGCCGCCCCAGCTCCCAGAACCACATGCCATTCATCGCCAGGTGGAGGATGCCGAAGTGGATCAGCATGGGCGTTACCAGCCGCCACCACTGCCCTGCCTCCAGGCCCTCGGCCAAGGGCGAGAAATAGATGTAATCGCCTTCGATCTGGAAGTCCTGGAAACTCAGCCAGCGAATGACCGAAAAGTTGTCCCCCAGGTTGGTGAGCGCGGCCACCACCAGGGTCACCAAGAGCACCAGGCTGGTGATGCGGCTGTCCTTGAGCTGGTCCAGGAAGCCGGCGCGCGGAGCCTCCCGGGGCGTCTCCTGCTGCAGCTGGAAATTCGGGTCGCCGTCGGGGAAGCGCTGGTAGAGCCCGCGCACCTGCTCGGCCAGTTGCGGACCGGGCACCCAGAGCACCTGCTCGCCGGACTCTTCGCTGACCCTATAGGGCACTTCGAGCCGCTGCAGCAGGGCAATGAAGCCGGAGAGGTCCACGGTCAGCGGCAGGCGCAGTACTTCAACGGGACTCATCGGGACTCCTCGGGGCGTTCCACGTCGACCCAGACGAACTTGTCCGGGTCCAGCCGGTTTTCCTGGTCGAGCCGGTAGGCAACCAGCTTGCCGTACATCACCGCGCTGTAGTCCAGGCAAGCCAGGTTGCCGCGGATCGGCGCCGGACGGCCGCGCCGCCAGTAGTGGCCAACGAAGAGAATGGGCTCCTGCGGGCCATAGCTGAGCAGGCGCGACTTGTGCGCCTTGGACAGGGGCGCGCTGGCTACCTGCTCGGGCAGGGCATCGGGCTGGAACACCACGTCGCCGTACGTCTGCGGGTCTTCGGCCCAGAACTTGGTGCGGAACACCGAACGGGTGAAGCCGTCGCTGCCGGTCAGGGTCATGCCACCCGGCAGAGGCAGGTCGGTGCCGCGCAGCAGGCGGTCGAAAACCCGGCAGGCGAAGCTGGACGGGTCGGCCGCAGCCTTGAGGAACGCCTCGTTGATCCGCCCATCGGGATGCATGTCGCGCAGGGCGTCGATCAGCTCGCCGTCCCAGCAGGCGTGGACCATGCGGAAGTGGCCCCCGTCGAGGAACAGCGGCAGCTCATAGAACCAGCCGAGGAAATCCCGCCAGTCCGCCGGATGGCCTTCGAACTGTTCCAGGGTTTCCTTGATCAACCGGGCATGGCGCGGCGTGTGCTCGCGGACGAAGTGGCGCCCGCTGCCGGGCGGCGCGGGGGTGCTCCAGCCCAGGGCATTGAACTCGTGGTTGCCCATGATGCACCGGGCCTGGCCGGCTTCCACCATGGCGTGGACCAGATGCAGCGCCTCGCGGATGCGCGGACCGCGGTCGATGATGTCACCGAGGAACAGCGCCATGCGCTGCGGATGCTGCCAGACGTCGCCATGCTTGCGGTAACCCAGGCGATCGAGCAGGCGCTCGAGGGTATGCGCGCAGCCGTGGACGTCGCCGATCAGGTCGTAGCCACGGGCGGGATCGAGGCTCATCAGTCGCCTCCGCCGAGTCGGCTGCCCCAGCCCAGCTTGGTCCGGCAGACCTCGTAGTAGTTGTGGTCCAGGGGGTGGATCAGACGCAACTTCTGCGGTTTCTTGGACACCGTGATGGTGTCGCCGGGGGCGCAGGTGAAATGGTTCTGTCCGTCGCAGGAAACCAGCGGGTAGATCTGCAGGTTGGGCGAAACCACTATCTTCAGCTCGCTGGTGCTGTCGACGACTATGGGCCGGCTGGACAGGGTATGCGGGTACATGGGCACGACGACTATGGCATCGAGCTTGGGATGCATGATCGGCCCACCTGCGGACAGGGCGTACGCCGTGGAGCCGGTGGGCGTGGCGATGATCAGGCCGTCGGCCTTCTGGCTGCAGACGAACTGGCCGTCGATATGCAGTTCGAACTCGATCATCCGCGTCGACTTGCCGGGATGCAGCACCACATCGTTGAGCGCATCGCCCTGGCCGATGGCCTCGCCATGGCGTCGTACCTCGGCCTCCAGCAGGAAGCGGCTCTCGACGCTGTACTGGCCGTCCAGCACCTCGGCCACCTTCACCTCGAGCTCGTCGGGGCGGATATCGGTGAGAAAGCCCAGGCTGCCGCGGTTGATTCCCAGCACTGGCACGTTGTGCCGTGCCAGGGCACGCGCGGCACCCAGCATGCTGCCGTCGCCGCCGACCACGATCACCAGGTCGCAGACCTCGCCGAGGATCTTCCGCGAAGAGGTCTGCAGGCCGTGGCCGGGCAGCACTTCGGCGATGGTGTCCTCGAGGATCACGTGCAGATGGCGGTCCAGCAGGAATCTCTTCAGGCGGCGGATGGTGTCGAGCACATGGGAACTGCCCAGGCGACCGATGATGCCGATATTGCGGAATTGCTCCATGGGGCTCCAGGACGGCATAGCAGGGAGAGGAATGGCGGAATTATGGGGGATAGCGACGGACAGCGGCAAACCGCCGTCGGCTATGCTCGCAAGATGCAAGCCTTCGAATCGCTGACCGACCTGCCCCGCCAATTGCGCCACCCCGGTGTGCGCGACCTGGCGTGGGCCCTCCTGTCGCCGCCGCTGCTCAGCCAGCCGCCGTGGCGCCAGCGCCACCCCTTGAGCGCCAGCGGCTGGGCCAGCCATCCCGAGCGCCTGGCGGACTGGTTGCGCCGTCTCGACCTGCAACCCGAGCCCCTCGAACGGTGGCTCGCACAGGGTTCCAACCGCCGCCTCGGCCTCTACTACGAGCGCCTCTGGCAGTTCGCCCTGGACCAGGCGCCGGATGTGGATCTGCTGGCGGCTAACCTGCCGATCCGCATCGCCGGGCAGACCCTCGGCGAGCTCGACCTGCTGCTGCGCGATGCCGAAGGCGTCCACCACCTGGAGCTGGCGATCAAGCTCTACCTGGGACCGCGCCACGGCGATGGCAGCAATCCTTCGGAGTGGCTCGGGCCCGGCAGCCACGACCGCCTCGACCGCAAGCTGGAACACCTCAGCCAGCACCAGCTGCCGCTGTCCGCCAGCCCGGAGAGCCGCCAGGTGCTGGACCAGTTGGACGCCCAGCCGGCCAGCGCCGAACTCTGGCTGGGCGGCTATCTCTTCTACCCCTGGCCCGGCAACTGCACGGCGCCCCAGGGCGCCAACCCGGCGCACCTGCGGGGCCTCTGGTTGCGGCACAACGAACTGGACGATTTCCTCGGCCAGGCCGCCAACGGCAGCTGGCAACCGCTACCCCGACAGTCATGGCTCGCCCCGGCGGCCTGCGAGGCCGACGAGCACTGGAGTGCGGAACGCTTCGGCCAATGGCGCGAACAGCTGGCGCCGGACAGCCCCGCGCGCCTGCTGGTGCGCCTGGCACCAGACGGGAATGGACGCTGGAAGGAGGCCGAACGGGCGTTCCTGGTCAGCGATCGCTGGCCGCTGGAGCCGTTGCAGGGCTAGGCCCGAGCGCTCCTTGCCGTGGCCGGTGCCTCAGCGGCTGCGTTCGATCCGGCCTCCAGAACGCACCAGGTAGCCGGCACCGGCCTCGCTGACCAGTGCGTCCCGCTGCACGGCCGGCAGGGCATCCAGGCCGTCGCGCAGCGCATAGGCGCGGTAGCCCAGCTGGGAGAGCAGGAATACCGCGCTGGCACTGCGCTTGCCGCTGTCGCAGTAACAGAGATAGGTCGTGCCCCGGTCCAGCAGACGGGCCTTGAGACGCAACAGATGCAACGGCATGTTCAGCGCCTGGGGCGCATGGGCGCGCTCGTACTCCTCCTGCAGGCGCACGTCGAGCCACTGGCCGCCGTTGCCCAGCAGGCGCACCGCTTCGCCCAGGCCGACCTGGTCCACCACCGGCGCCTTGAGCAGTTCGAGGAAGTCGGCCCGGTCCAGGCGCTGCAACACGCTGTCCTCCAGCAGGGTCACGCTGGCGTTGCGCGCGCAATCCCCGAGCAGCGCCTCCTCGCCGAAGCAGGCACCCACCTCCAGTTCGGCGAGCAGTTGCCGATCGCTGCCGCCACCTCGAATCACCTCGGCGCGGCCGGATTGCAGGAAATAGCAGCAGTCGCCCGCCTCCCCTTCGTTCACGACCTGACTGCCCGCCGCAAACTCCACCCGCTGCAGGCGCTCCAGCATGCTGCGCACGTTGGCCGGCGGCACCCTGCCCAGCAGCGGGCTGGCCAGCAGGGACTCGAGCCAGTCGTGCCCCTCCTCCTGCGCCAGTTCCAGCAACAGATCCTGGTGGGCGGAGCGCCAGGTCAGCTGGTGCGCGAGGGTGGCGCTATCGATGGCCAGCAGCGCGCAATCGCGCAGGGCCCTGGCTTCGTGCAGGCGCGGCAGGCTGGGGGAGATCGGGTGGCAACTGGTTTCGCTGCCGGCCTCCAGGCGGCTCTCGACGCCCTCGGCGTCGCGCAGGAGCAGTTCACCGGACAGTAGGTAGAAGGTCAGGCGCGCCTGGTCGCCGCGGCGAAACAGCAACTGGCCAGCCAGCAGCGGCTGTGGCAGCAGCTGCGGGCGCAGTTCACGCCACTGCTCCTCGGACAACGCGTTCAGCGGAACCAGGCTACGCAACTGCTGGGGTTTGAGGGGTTCGCCCATGGAGTCATCCTTGTACTTCCACTGCCTGGTCAGTGTAGCCGGCCAGTTGCATCAGGCTGGCCTGCATTGCCCGGCGCCCCTGCAGGCCGCCGGTATGCAGCAGCACCAGCCGGCTGCCCGCGGGGATGCGGCCGGCCCGTGCTTCATCCCGGATGGCCAGCAGGGCCTTGGCGGTATAGAGGGGCTCGAGGGCCAGGCCGCCCTGTTGTTCGCTATCCAGGAGAAAGCGCGCGAGTTCGGCGTCCAGCCGGGCAAAGCCGCCACGGCTGGCATCGATCAAGCGGTATCCACGGTCCGCGCGGCCGGCCTTCGCGAGTAGGGTCCTAACCTGTTCGGCAACGCCGTGGTCCGGCGGCACCGCCAGGGCGCCCATCACCGGGTGCCGACCGTCCTCCCCCAGCACCAGGCCCGCCAGGGTGGTGCCGGTGCCGGCGGCGGTCCAGAGGCTGTGATAGTCGTCCCAGCCAAGACCGGCGAGTTGCCGGCGGACCATCCCCACCAGTTCCGCGCAGCCTTCCGCCCCCGGCAGGCCGCCAGCGCCCTCGGGCACGGGCAGCAAGCGCGGATAGCGTTGTCGCCAGGGTTCCCAGAAGCCCGGCTGATGGCGGGCGCGATAACCGCCGTAGCCCAGCCAGTGCAGGGCCATGCCGAAGCGCTGGAGGTCGCGCACCGTCGGGGAATCCACGGGCTCTCCGCGCAGCAGGCCGACCGTGGGAAAGCCGAAACGCATGCCTGCCGCGGCCAGGGCGTGCAGGTGATTGGAATGGGCGCCGCCGAGACTCATGATCCCCTCGGCACCCTCGCTGGCGGCCTGCGCGAGATAGGGCGCCAGCTTGAACCACTTGTTGCCCGACACCAGGGGGTCGAGGGCATCCAGGCGCAATACGGCGAGCTCCAGCCCGGCGGCGGTCAGCCAGGGCAGGTACAGGGGTTCGAGCGCGGCGCAGGGGGTCCAGTCAGGCGGGGTCAGGGGCAAGGTCGGGTCCGTTGGCGTCCGATCGAAGGGTCGCAAGGATAAATCAGGTGCACGCCAGCTTGCCGGTCAACCAGCGGTGCGCAAACGTCCTCCCGCACGGTGCCGGGGGCAGCAGTTGGACTCCCCGACCACGAAGCGGCTGGGTGCCTCGACCCGGTCGATGGGCATGCTGCAGCGCTCACCGTTGGCCAGGCTGGCCTCGCAGGTGGGCTGCTGGTAGTGGGCCAGCCACTGGCGGTACTGGACTTCGGACACGAAGCACTTGGCGGCGGCGTAGGCCAGGGGGTTTTCCTGGTAGCGGGCTATGTCGGCAAGCGGAATGGTCAGGTGGCCGGCGCCGGGATGGTAGACCACGAATACCACGCCCAATTGCGCCAGATCTTCCAGCAGTTGCGGTCCGGACTGCCCCTCCAGGGCCTCGCATTCCTGGCGCAGCCGGCTGATCTCGCCCTGCAACTGGGCATCCACCTGATCGCGGTAGGCCAGTTCGACATCGCGAATGGCGAGCTGCTCGCGATACTCGGCCACGGCGGCGACAACCCGCGTCTGGAGTTCGCCTTCGAACTGTGCACGGAGAATGTCCGCCTCGGTGCGCCCATGACGCTCCAGGGCTCGCAGCTGCAGACTCATTTCCTCGCGGTCGGCCTGATGCCGTTCCGACACAGTGGCGAGCTGCTCCTGCAGGGCGGCATTGGCCTCCTCCTGCTGGCGCAGGGCCTGCTGCAGGGCGCGGATCTGTTCCTGCAACGCCGAATTGCTCTGGTCGGCAGCCTGGCGCACCCGCGCCATGGCCTCTTCGTTCTGCTGGCTGAGGGAGCTGAGTCGCAGGCGCTGCTGGCGAACCAGCTGGGCCGTCTTCAGGCGATGCTCCCTCTCCATCTTTTCCGCCAGTTGCTCGGCCATTTCCTTGGTGATTTCCGGCGGCGCGTACCAGCTGTCCTCCTGGGCCACCTGCAGCCGCTCGGCGTCCAGCACCTGGGGCACCTCCTCCTCTATCAGGATGCCGAGGTTGTTGCCCTTGATGGCGTCCCGCAGCAGCGTCAGATCGTTGCAATCGGCGTTGAGGCTAGGATCCCAGAGGTGCATCTGCTGCCAGGACACCGGGCACTGGCTGCGGCAGGCCAGGCGGATCGGGCCGGCACCGAGGTCGGGGCCACGCCCCGCACGTTCGGCCAATTGCCGCAGGGGCAGGTTCCAGCCGGTGTCGGCGCGGCCGTCTTCGTCGAAATCGAGGTAGAAGAAGACCACCGCACGCACCTGCAGGCGCGGGTTGATCATCACGTAGGCCAGACGCATCTGGCAGTCGGAGAACTCCGGCAGACCCACTACGCCATCGAGGATGGCTTCGAACTCCGAGTAGAGCATCTGCTTGCAAATGCCGCGGTCGTTGAAGAACACGACGGCTTCCACCTGTTGCGGCTTCTTCAGCATGCTCATCGCTCTACCTCTGGCTCTACGCGGCGAATCGCGGCGGGCGTTGTCGGGGGGTTGGCGGTGGGCGGATTTCGACCGCACACACTGATCCGGACTTTAGAAAAGTCTAGGGGATAATAGCCGCCGAGCAATGTGACTGGGTTGGCAGTCGCCCACCAGCGGGGCCAGTCGGACCAGCGGCAAGGCGAAAATGTGACGTGGTTGGAATCGCGGTACCGCCGCCCGGCGCCTGGCCGGGCGGCGGACCGTATCAGAGCTCCGCGGCCAGGCGCGAGCCCTGGTTGATGGCACGCTTGGCGTCCAGCTCGGCGGCCACATCGGCACCGCCGATCAGGTGCACGCTCTGGCCGGCGTCCACCAGGCCCTGGTGCAGCTCACGCAGCGGATCCTGGCCGGCACAGACGATCACGGTGTCCACCGCCAGCACCTGCGGCTCGCCTTCGGCGATGCGGATATGCAGGCCGGCGTCATCCACCTTGAGGTACTCCACCGAATTGAGCATCTGCACCCGCTTGTTCTTCAGGCCGGTGCGATGGATCCAGCCGGTGGTCTTGCCCAGACCGTCGCCCACCTTGGACTTCTTGCGCTGCAGCAGGAACACCTGGCGCGCCGGCGCATGGGGGCGGGCCTGGATGCCGGCGATGCCGCCACGGGCCTCCAGTGCGCCATCGATACCCCACTCCTTCCAGAAGGCGTCGCGGCTGAGGCTGGTGGATTCACCCCTGTGGGTGATGAACTCGGACACGTCGAAGCCGATGCCGCCGGCGCCGATCACCGCCACGCTCTGCCCTACCGGCTTGCGCTCGAGGATGGCGTCCAGGTAACCGATCACCTTCGGGTGGTCGATGCCGGGGATTTCCGGAGTGCGCGGGGCGATACCGGTGGCGAGGATGATCTCGTCGAAGCCGCCCTTGGCCAGGTCGTCGGCGGAAACGCGGGTGTTGAGGCGCAGGTCGACGCCGGTGGTCTCCAGCTTGCGCTTGAAGTAGCGCAGGGTTTCGAAGAACTCCTCCTTGCCCGGCACGCGCTTGGCCACGTTGAACTGGCCGCCGATCTCGGCGGCGGCGTCGAACAGGGTCACGCTATGGCCACGCTCGGCGGCGACCGTGGCGGCCGCCAGGCCCGCCGGGCCGGCACCGACCACGGCGATCTTCTTCGCCCGGGCGACCGGGATGTAGTTCAGCTCGGTCTCGTGGCAGGCACGGGGGTTGACCAGGCAGCTGGTCAGCTTGCCGCCGAAGGTGTGGTCGAGGCAGGCCTGGTTGCAGCCGATGCACGTGTTGATCTCGTCACTGCGGCCCTCGGCGGCCTTGTTGACGAAGTCCGGGTCGGCCAGGAAGGGGCGCGCCATGGAAACCATGTCGGCGTCGCCTTCGGCCAGGACCTGCTCGGCCACTTCCGGGGTGTTGATGCGGTTGGTGGTGATCAGCGGGATCTTCACCTCGCCCTTGAGCTTGGCGGTGACCTTGGTGAAGGCCGCGCGCGGCACCTTGGTGGCGATGGTGGGGATGCGCGCCTCGTGCCAGCCGATGCCGGTGTTGATAATGGTGGCGCCGGCCGCCTCGATGGCCTTGGCCAGGGTGACGATCTCGTCCCAGGTGCTGCCGCCTTCCACCAGGTCGAGCATGGACAGGCGGAAGATGATGATGAAATTCGGGCCCACCGCCTCACGCACGCGGCGGACGATCTCCACCGCCAGGCGCATGCGGTTCTCGTAACTGCCGCCCCAGCGGTCGGTGCGCTGGTTGGTATGGGCGGCGAGGAACTGGTTGATGAAGTAGCCCTCCGAACCCATGATCTCGACGCCGTCGTACTCGGCCTGCTGGGCCAGCTGCGAGCAGGTGACGAAGTCCTGGATCTGCTTCTCGATGCCCGCCTCATCCAGCTCATTGGGCTTGAAGGGGTTGATCGGCGCCTGGATGGCCGAGGGCGCCACCTGTTTGGGGTTGTAGGCGTAACGGCCGGCGTGGAGGATCTGCATGCAGATCTTGCCGCCCGCCTCATGCACCGCGCGGGTGACGACGCGGTGCTTCTCGGCCTCTTCCACGGTGGTCAGCTTGGCCGCCCCCGCATACACACCGCCTTCGGCGTTCGGGCCGATGCCACCGGTGACCATCAGGCCGACACCGCCGCGGGCGCGCTCGGCGAAGTAGGCGGCCATGCGCTCGAATCCGTTGGGCTTCTCTTCCAGGCCGGTGTGCATGGAACCCATCAGGGTGCGGTTCTTCAGGGTGGTGAAGCCCAGGTCGAGCGGGGCCAGCAGATGCGGGTAACGGGCTGCGGTCATGGTTCCTCCACAACAGGCGGTGCTATTCACGAAATGCTCCGCCCTGAGGGGTGGAGTCGGTTATGGGGCAGACGATAAAGAGCGCACTCAGCCGGCTCAATGATCAGAAGTGACAAGTTACTGATCCAAACTGACAGCCGCCCTTGGCAATCGACGGTGCGTCCCCTACCCTGATCGGCATTCCCCCGGCCCGGACATTCCATGCGCAAACTGCTGACGCCCCTGATCGTCGCCATCCTGGTGAGCTGCCTGACCGCCTATGGGGTCTGGACTGGCGAGCGGCCACGCGCCCACTACCTGTCCGACCTGCGTGCCAGCCTGGCCAGCGATGTCGGAACGGCGGGCAGCAGCGGCAACCTGCTGGCGATCCGTCCGGCGCTCTACCCCAGCGACTACCGCGACCCCGACCTGTTGCGCATGAAGCTGGCCGCGGCCCTGGACCAGGCTCGGGCCAAGGGGTTGCTGAACGAGCAAACCGTGGTGGCCCTGCCCGACCACATCGGCACCTGGCTGCTGCTGAAGGACGAAAAGTACAAGCTCTACCAGGCCCGCTCCTTCGCCGAGGGTGGCCGGCTGCTGACCCTCAGCCATCCGACTCTGCTCGGCCGCCTGTTCCTCCAGGGCCAGGACCTCGAGGAAGCCCTGCTACGTGCCAAGGCGCGGCGCATGGCCCGGGACTACCAGAAACTCTTCAGCCGCCTGGCCAGCGAATACCGCGTGACCATCCTCGCGGGCTCCATCCTGCTGCCCTCGCCCTACTTCAAGGACGGCAAGCTGCGCAGTGGCCACGGCAATCTCTACAACCTGGCCCTGGCCTTCTCCCCGGACGGCCTGCTGCTGGGCGAACCCTTCAGCCAGCCCTGGCCGCAGAGCGCGCGCGGTGAATCCCGGCAGAGCCTGCAGACCGCCGGCGGCCTGGTGACCATCACCCGCAGTTGGAGCCCTGGCTATCCGCAGAGCCGGGTAACCCTGAGCGACGGCCAATCCAGTGCGAGCGAATCGCTCTTCCTGCGCGGTCGCCTCTGGCCGCTGCACAACGCCCCGGCCGGCAGCCAACTCACCCCGGTCGACGCACCGCAGGCCAGCCAGGCGCCGGGCAGCCACCTGCTGAACGCCTGGCTGGGCGCACGATGAAGCCGCAACGCATCAAGCTGGGCGACCTTTCCGTGGGCTTCGTCCACAGCCTGGCGGCGGCCCTGGAACAGGCCGGGCAATCCCCCGTGGAACTGCTGGAACGCTTCGGCCTGGATGCCGCACGCGTCAACGAACCCCAGGCACGCCTGTCGATTCCGCGCTACATGCGCCTCGGCCATGCGGCGATCCAGCAGAGCGGCGATCCGGCCCTGGGCCTGTCCATGGGGCGTCTCAGCCGGCTGAGCCAATTGGGCCTGGCGGGCGTCTGCGCAGCCCAGGCGCCGAACCTACGGGAGGCCGCCCGCGCACTGACCCGCTTCGAACGCCTCTACGCCAGCAATTACCGCGGCCAGTCGAGCTTTCACGAAGACAGCAAGGGCGCCTGGCTGCGCTTCTATTCCATCAGCCCGTACAACGCCTACAACCGCTTCGTGGTGGATTCGGTGCTGGCGGGCTGGCAAAGCCACCTGAGCCAGTTGGCCGGCGCCGGCATTCGCGTGGAGAAGGTGGAAATCGAATTCCCGGCGCCGGACTACGCCGAACGCTATGCCGAACATTTCGGTTGCCCGGTGGAGTTCGAGGCCGGCGCCAACCAGTTGCGCCTGGCGCTGGATACCCTGGCGCTGCGCGGCCGCGAGCACTGCCCGAGCACCTGGAGGCAATTGCTGGATATCTGTGAACGGGAACTGCAGCAACTGACGCGCACCCGCAGCCTGCGCGAGCGCATCACCCAGTTGCTGGGACCGCTGCTGCACGGGCGGGAACCGGATCTGGAAGAAGTGGCCGCGCGCCTGCAGATGCCCAGCTGGACCCTGCGTCGCAAACTGGCCGAAGAAGGCACGCAATTCCGCGCGATCCTCAATGAGACCCGCCGCGACCTGGCCATGGCCTATATCCGCGATACCGAACTGGCCTTCGGCGAAATCGCCTATCTGCTCGGCTTCGCTTCGGCCGAAGCCTTCCAGCGCGCCTTCAAGCGCTGGAGTGGCAGCACCCCGGGCGAATTCCGCCGCGCCCAGCGCCAGGCCGGCTGATCACATCTCGGTGGCGTCCTCGGCGGGCTCCTCCGAGTCCTGCTCGGCGGCGTGGAAATCGAGAATCTCTTCCTGGTAATCGTCCATCGATGGTTCCTCCTGGTGTCGATACCGGTCATGTAGACAAAGACCATGCCAACAGGCTAAGGATTCCAGGTGACGGGAAAATGACCCCAGGAAGGGGCAAGGAAGGAGTGACGCCTTGCAGGGTGCGCTACGCGCACCGGAACTCCCGCACGGACTGCCTGGTGCGCACGGCGCACCCTACGATCGGCCCTGGAGATCAGGCAAAAGAAAAAGCCCCCAGGTATCGCTACCTGAGGGCTTCTCTGTATGGCGCAGCGGACGGGACTCGAACCCGCGACCCCCGGCGTGACAGGCCGGTATTCTAACCGACTGAACTACCGCTGCGTGTCGGCTTGGACTTGCGTCCGGTACAACGAACTTGCTTCTGGCGCAGCAGCATCGATGCTTCTGCCGCCTCATGCCCGAGTATCTCGAACATGGATAATATGGCGCAGCGGACGGGACTCGAACCCGCGACCCCCGGCGTGACAGGCCGGTATTCTAACCGACTGAACTACCGCTGCGCGTCGGCCGGACTTGCGTCCGTATATCTCACAAGATTTGGTGGGTGGTGACGGGATCGAACCGCCGACCCTCTGCTTGTAAGGCAGATGCTCTCCCGGCTGAGCTAACCACCCATCGCCTTGCGAGGCGCGCAATTTACGCAGAGGCCTTGGCTAAGTCAATACCCTGTATGGAATTTTCCTTCAGGCAAGTCGCCTGGACTGCCCTGGGTGGACGCACCAGCTTGGGACGCCCGCACCAGTTCGAGGCGAACTCAGCCCCCCACCTTGAGGGACACCCGCGCCGTCACCCGGCCGTCCTCGTTGCGGTCCAGCCCGGCTTCGTCGATACGCACCCCCTGCCCTTCCAGCACGCCGAACCAGCGCAGCAGGTTGGGAAAGGCCGCCGGCTGCAGGTTGACCTGCACCGCCCCCGGCGCGTCGCTGTCGATGCGTTCGACGGCCAGCCCCTGCGCGGCGGCAGTGGCAGTGACCAGCCCCTGCAGCCGCTCCGGGTCCACCTGCCCCTGCGGTCGACTCTGCATCGCCCGCGCCCTGGGCGCATGGACCTGCAGGTAGCTGTGCAGGCCGCGCTGGGTCTCGAAATGTTCGCGGGCGCTGGCCAGCCTGCGCTCGGCGGGCAGCCAGAGCAGCAGGTAGAGCAGCACGAGAACGAGGAACAGGCCCAGCCCCGCCAGGGCGACGCGATCCCGTTGCGGCAACGCCCGCCAGCGCGCGCCAAGGGCAGAGGCCTGCCATTGCGCCTGCAGCGGCGCCCTGACTGAGTCGAGCATCTTCATCCTCCTATCACCAGTCGTGCACTGACGCCGCTGTCATCGCGACTGGCCGACCCCATCTGTACCGACAAACCGCCACCGATCAGTCGCTCGCGCAGCCGTTCCAGGGCTTCGAAGCCCGGAGCCTGCACCTGCAACGCGAGGTCGCCGCGGGCCTCGCTGAAGTCCAGTTGCTGCACGCGCACCTGGGCACCTTCGGCGATCAGCGCCTGGGCGGCCTGGCCAAGCAGCGCCAGCATGCGGCTCTGGCCAGCGCCCGAGCCCTCGGCCAGGTGCTGGTCGAACTGCGCGCGCAAATTCACCAGCTTGTTGTCCTCGGGGAAGAGTTCGCGATAGAGGGCGGTATTGGCCTCGGCGTAGGTATCGCCCTGGCGCTGCAACTGCCAGGCCTGGACCAGGTTGAAGCCCCACTGCAGCACCAGCCAGAGCCCCACCAGGCCCAGCAGCGGTTTCCAGCGTGACCAGCGCTGACGCTCGTCCTTGAGGGCGAATTCGCCCTGGGCCAGGTCGCTGCCCTTCTGCGCGGCCAGCCAGCCGTAGGGGTCGCTTTCCTCGCGCCAGTCGTCCACCCCCTCCAGGACCTGCCGCGGGCCCGGTGCATGGCCGCCGCGCGGCAACGGACAGGACTCGCGCAGGTATGGCCAGTCCTGCTCCTCGAAGGCGAGCCGGACGCTGCCCTCGCCCCCCAGCAGCCAGCGCTGGTCCAGCCAGAGCAACTGGCTGCCCTGCTCCGGCAACAGGTCCGCGTCGATCTGAATGGCAGCGGGCGCCGGACCGAGCTTGCCGGCCAGTTCCAGCCAGCCCGCCAGCCAGTTGCGCCGCACGGCGAACACCCGATGGCGGCCATCGGCCAGGCCGGCCCCCAGGCCCAGATGGAACGCTTCCACATCCTCGGCCAGCAGCTCCTCCACCGCAAAGGGCAGCGCCTGGCGCAACCAGCGGCCCTTCTGGGTCGGCAGGCGGACGGCGCAACAGGTCGCCGCCTCTACCGGCAGGACCAGGCGCCAGGGCGGCGCCACCTCTTCCAGGGCCCTGGCGAACGGCAATTGGCGGCTGCTACCGCCCTGCCAGAGCACCACCTCCAGTTCGGCGTCCAGCTGGTTGCAGGCGGCCACCGGGAGGAAGATGCAAGCCTGTGTCATGACTGCGGCTCCTTGACGGGCGCCGGCGGCAAGCCGCCCTGCCCGAGATCGCGAGAGAGAACCCGCACCTTGCCGTCGCTTCCGCGCTGCAGGGTACTGAGCAGAACCTGGCGGCGACCGGCGAGACGCACTTCGCTGATCACCTGGAAATACTGGCTGCCGACCGCCAACCCCTGGGCCTCCAGCCCCATCCCGGCCAGAGCCGGCTGGCCGAGGAAGGCGTCCAGGCTGCGGAAGCCGGTGGCGCCGCGTGCCGCCGCCAGCAGCCCGCCACTATCGGCATCGAGGTTGTCCGCCAGGGTAGAGAGCACCAGGGCATTGGCGGTATTGACGTTGAGCGTGGCATCCGGCGGCAGCACGGTGACGAAGGGCAGCAGCTTGCGATAATCCAGCTCCGTCATGCCTAACACCAGGCGCAACTCGGAAACATCGCTCATGGCGTGATTGGCCGTGCGGTATGGCGGCTGCAGCAACAGATACTGGTTGTCCTCGGCGCCGTTGGGGCCGAAGGGTTCCTGGTCGGGGTCGAGCCAGTCCACCAGGCGCTCGGTATAGGGCGCCGCTATCCCCAGGCGCAGCAGGAGGCGGCGGAACTGGCGGATGCCCTGCTCGTTCAACTGGCCATCGCGCACCAGGCTGTTGAGGTTGAAGCGGCCGCTGGGGTCCTCGATGCGCACACTGAGGGAACCGCCATCGTCGAGCGTGAAGGTGCTCAGCGGTTGCGCCCAGGCTTCCCCCAGGTGATCCACTGGCGTGCGCGGGTCACCCTGGCGCAGGTCGCGGACGAGTATCGCTTCTGCGAGGGCTTCGCCGCCGAAGGCGTACTGGGCCACCTGGCGGGTGTGCAGTTCATTGCCACTTGAACGGATGGCCAGTTGGGTGCGGGCGATCAAGCCGGCGCAAACCACCGTCACCACCGCCACCACCAGCAGCACCGTGAGCAGCGCAACCCCCGCCTGCCGCCTCATTGCGCCTGCTCCTCGCCATTGGCCGGCGGGGTTTCGGGCTCGCCATCGGGCTGGTCCGCGCCCGCCTGCGGAGGTTGCCGGGGCGGCGTATCCACCAGGCGCAGCACCCGGCGCAGCTCGCCATAGCGACGATGTTCCAGGGTCAGCTCCAGCGCGCGCGGCAGGCGTTCCAGGCGCTCGTCCTCGGGCAGGCCGGCAGCTGGCCAGCTGTCCTGCCAGCCGCCATTGTCGTCCATGTAGCGCAGCCTCAGGGCCATGACGCCCTCCAGCGCGTCCTGCACCTGCGGCAGACTGTCCTGGGCCTGGTCCAGCACGGTCCAGTAACGCCGCTCCAGGCGTTCGCCGGAGAGTTGCCAGCGCACCCGTTGCAAGCGCGAGCGCTGGGCGCCGGTGGGATTGCGCCAGCCGCCGCGGGTGAGTTCGAGGGCATCGTCGTCGCCCTGGCGTTCGCCCAGCAACGCGGCGCGTGGTTCGCCATAGGCATCCCGGACCGGCCGTGCGATGACCTGACGGATATCCCGCTCGAAAGCGGAGATGGCGCGCACCAGTTCGCGCAGCTGCTGCTCCTGGGCGCGGGTCGCTTCATCGCTGTCGAGCACCGCGCCAAGCATGCGCCAGGCCCCTATGGCCAGCAGCGCGAAGATGGCGATGGCGATCAGCAGTTCCAGCAGGGTGAATCCGGCTGCGCGCTTCATGGCGCGCCCTCGAGAAAGCCCACCAGACGCACGGTGGCGCGTTCCTCCAGCTTGCCACCGACGCCGCGAAGGGGTTTGGGCACCACCCAGAGGGTGACCCGCCGCAGCGCCGGGTCACTGGTGCCCTCGACCTGGCTCTGCCACTCCCAGCGCCGCCCGCCGTAGTCCAG
The DNA here is from genome assembly GCF_042656385.1 of Pseudomonas sp. GCM10022186. NCBI lineage: Bacteria > Pseudomonadati > Pseudomonadota > Gammaproteobacteria > Pseudomonadales > Pseudomonadaceae > Pseudomonas > Pseudomonas sp. GCM10022186. The sequence continues at coordinate 36,098 of NZ_JBHSOU010000009.1, read as the reverse complement.
CTCACCCTGGTCGCGGCCGTTGCCCGGCGGCGTCTCGCGCAACTGGAGATCGGTCAGGCGGTTGTCGGCAATCCACATCGCCAGAGTCTTGTCTTCCAGCCGCGAGGCGATCTGCAGGCTGCGCGCGCTGGCGGTGAGCACGCTGGCAGCGACCACGGCGAAGATCGCCAGGGCCACCAGCACTTCGATCAGGGTGAAGCCACGGCAAGCCCTCATCCGGCGCGCCCCTTGCCGCCCAGGGTGTCCACCCTGGGCAGGCGGAAGCCATCGCTGGAGAGCTGCAGGCGCAGCCCGTCCTTGCGCCGTTCGCCCAGTTCCAGGCGGAAGGGGCTGAGTTCGCCACTGGAGAGGATGATCAGTTGCGGCAGCGGCGGCCGGGCATCCTTGGACTGCTGCTCGTCCCTGGCGGGCGCCGGCAGCACCAGCGGCTCGCCTTCCAGCTCGAAGCTCAGCTCGGCCCATTCCGGCAACTGGCGCGCGCCATCGGACAGCGCCTGCCAGCGGCCGCCGGTTTCGTCGTAGAAGTACACCTGATAGCCGTCACGCTCCAGGCGCAGGCCATACTCGCGGTTGTCCAGCACGGCCTCGTCGGCCAGCACGCCGATCAGGCCGGCCAGGCGGTCGGCTTCACTGCGCAGTTCGCGGGAGGGGCCGGCGATACCGGAGCTGATCACCGCCAGCCCGGCAAGGCAGCCGATGATCACCATGACCACCAGTACTTCGATCAGGGTGAAGCCCGCGCATGCGAAGGCGCCAGGTGCCCGGTCGACGCCGCCCTGCCGCCTGCGTTCCATCAGTTGTCCCAGTTGGCGATGTCGGCGTCGTTGTCGCTGCCGCCTTCCTTGCCGTCGGCCCCGAGAGAATAGAGGTCGTAGGTGCCCTTGCTGCCAGGCGACAGGTACTGGTAGGGGTTGCCCCAGGGGTCCACCGGCAGCTTCTTCAGGTAGCCGTCCTTGTTCCAGTTCTTCGCCGGCGGGTTGCCGGACGGGCGGCTCACCAGGGCCTCCAGGCCTTGCTGGGTGCTGGGATAGGCGAAGTTGTCGAGCTTGTACATGTCCAGCGCGGCGCCGATGGCCTTGATGTCACCCTTGGCCACCGTGACCTTGGCCTGGTCGGGCCGGTTCATCACCTGCGGCACCACCAGGGCGGCGAGGATGCCGAGGATGACCACCACCACCATGATTTCGATGAGCGTAAAGCCCGACTGTGTACGGCGCAGTTTCACGCGATTACCCCACGAGTTGATTGAGAGAAAGGATAGGCAGCAGGATGGCGAGGACGATCACCAGCACCACCGCGCCCATGACCACCAGCATGAACGGCTCGAAAAGGCCGACCAGCAGGGCGATCTGCGCGGCCAGGTCGTTCTCCTGGTTGCGCGCGGTGCGGGCGAGCATCTGGTCCAGCTCGCCGGAGCGTTCGCCACTGGCGATCATGTGCAGCATCATCGGCGGGAACTGCCCGCTGCCCTCCAGGGCGCGGGTCAGGCTACCGCCTTCACGGACCTTCTGCGCGGCCACCACCACGTGACCACGGATCACCCGGTTGGCGATCACTTCGGCGCCGATGCCGAGGGCCTCCACCAGCGGCACGCCGCTGCGGGTGAGGATCGCCAGGGTCGAAGCGAAGCGCGCGGTGTCGGTGGCGCGCACCAGCCGGCCGACCAGGGGAATGCGCAGCATGACGCCGTGCCAGCGCTGGCGGATATTCGGGTCGCGCAGGGCCCAGCGGGCACCGCCGAAGGCGCCGACCAGCACCAGCAGGATCAGCCAGCCCCAATGCTTGACCAGGTCGCTCAGGGCGATCAGGCCACGGGTGAGCAGCGGCAGGGTCTGCCCGGAATCGATGAACACCTTGACCACGTCCGGCACCACGAAGCCGAGCAGGAAGGCGACTATGGCCAGCGACGCGCACATCAGGATCACCGGGTAGAGCAGCGCCAGCTGGATCTTCTGCCGCGACTGCTGGCGCTGTTCGGTGTAGTCGGCCAGTTGTTCCAGCACCGGCCCCAGATGGCCGGCATGCTCGCCGGCGGCCACCGTGGCACGGTAGAGCTCGGGAAAGGCCGAGGGAAATTCACGCAGGCTGCTGGCCAGGCTGTGGCCCTCCAGCACCCGCGCGCGCACCGCCAGGAGCATCGATTGGATACGCGAACTGCTCGACTGCGCCGCCGCCGCCCGCAGTGCCTCCTCGATGGGCAAGGCGGCCTGGACCAGGGTGGCGAGCTGGCGCGTCACCAGTGCCAGGTCCCGCGCGGAGAGGCCGCGCGCCAGGCTGAAGCGCCCCCGCTCGGCCTGCTCGCGGACGCGGGTCGCCCGCACTTCCAGCGGCGCCAGCTGACGCTCGCGCAGCAACTGGCGCACCTGGCGGGCACTATCCGCCTCGAGCACGCCCTTCTGCTGGCGGCCCTTGGCGTCGAGGGCGAGGTATTCGAATGCGGCCATTACTCTTCCTGGGTGACCCGCAGCACTTCTTCCACCGTGGTGACGCCCTGCAGCACCTTGCGCCGGCCGTCATCGCGGATGCTCGGGCTGGACAGCCGCGCATGGCGGATCATCTCCTGCTCCGAGGCGACGCTGTGGATCAGGCTGCGCATGTGGTCGTCGAACACCACGAGCTCATAGATGCCGGTGCGTCCGCGGTAGCCCTGCTGGTGGCATTCGCCGCAGCCGCGAGCGCGATAGAGGGTAGGCGCATCGTCCACCGGCACGCCCAGCAGCTGGCATTCGGCGGCGTCGGCGCGGTAAGCCTCCTTGCAGTGCGGGCAGAGTACCCGGACCAGGCGCTGGGCCAGCACGCCGAGCAAGGACGAGGACAGCAGGAAGGGTTCGACCCCCATGTCCACCAGGCGGGTGATGGCGCCGATGGCGCTGTTGGTGTGCAGGGTGGACAGCACCAGGTGCCCGGTCAGCGAAGCCTGGACGGCGATCTCGGCGGTTTCCTGGTCGCGGATCTCGCCCACCATCACCACGTCCGGGTCCTGGCGCAGGATGGCGCGCAGGCCGCGGGCGAAGGTCATGTCCACCTTGGGGTTGACCTGGGTCTGGCCGATGCCTTCGATGTGGTACTCGATCGGGTCTTCGACGGTAAGGATGTTGCGCGTGCGGTCGTTGAGGGTGGTCAGGCTGGCATAGAGGGTGGTGGTCTTGCCCGAGCCGGTGGGGCCGGTCACCAGGAGGATGCCATGGGGGCGACGCACGGTGTCCTCCAGCTGGTGGCGGTCGCGCTCGCTCATGCCCAGGTGCTGGAGCGTCAGGCGGCCGGCCTGCTTGTCCAGCAGGCGCAGCACCACGCGCTCGCCGTTGGCCGACGGCAAGGTGGAAACGCGGATGTCCACTTCGCGCCCGGCCACCCGCAGGGAGATACGACCGTCCTGGGGGATGCGCTTTTCGGCGATATCCAGGCGCGCCATGACCTTGATCCGCGACACCAGCAGCGCCGCCAGCTCGCGCTTGGGTTCCAGCACTTCGCGGAGGATGCCGTCGACGCGAAAACGCACCACCAGGCGCTTCTCGAAGGTCTCCAGGTGGATGTCCGAGGCATTTTCCTTGATCGCCTCGCCGAGGATGGCGTTGATCAGGCGGATGATCGGCGCGTCGTCCTCCTGCTCCAGGAGGTCCTCGGTCTCCGGGATCTGCTCGGCCAGGGCAGCGAGGTCCAGGCTGCCACCCAGGTCCTCGGCCAGTTGCATCGCGGCGGAGGAGTCATGCTGGTAGGCCTGGGCCAGGGCCTGTTCGAAGGCATCGAGGCTGAGCGGCCGCAGGGGCAGGCTGCGTCCGGCGAAGCGTCTCGCCTCGGCCAGGGCCACCAGCTCCACGCCGGGCCGGTGCGCCAGGCAGGGCTCCGCGCCATCGAGCAGCAAGACGCCATGCCGCTTGGCGAAACCGAAGGGGAGCCGGCGCAAGGGGGCTTCAACGAGTGGAGGGTTCATCTAGGGGCGCCTGTTCGAGGTGGGTCCTGGGAGAAGTATTGCAGCGCAATCTGACGATTGTGCAGAGCCGCTGCCCGAATCTTGAGATGAGTGTGAACAAAACCACCTAAAGCCGTAAAAATTCAACGATATCTTTAGCACAGCGACTGCGTCCCAACATCATCCGAGCGGCCGAGCATGGCACTCTTCCGCGCTGCTATGATCAAAGCAGTTCTGCCAAGACATAAGACCAGAAAAACGACACTGCATTAGGAGTTGGACCCACTTGCGAGCTCCGGATTCCGCGCACTGGCTGCAACGCCACGCGCCGGCCCTTGTCGGTGCGCTGCTGGTATTGGCCATGGCCACCAGCTTCGCCTGGCAGACCCGGGCGTGGCTGCAGCTGGTCGACGCCGAGGCCAAGGCCCCCGAGCAAGGGGGAGCGCCGCTCGCCACCGCCCAGCCCCTGCAGAACCTCGAGCCCCTGTTCGGCCCCGCTCCGGCCACCCAGGCCAGCGGGCCGCTACCCAGTACCAATCTGCGCCTGACCCTGCTCGGGAGTTTCGTGCATGCCGGGCCGGACAAGTCCATCGCCATCATCCAGTACGAAGGCGGAAAACCACGCCGCTTCACCGTCGGTGACGAGATCACCGGTGGCGTGAAGGTGCACGCGGTGTACCGCAACCGTGTCGAGATCGAGCGCAATGGCCGCCTCGAAAGCCTCAGCTTCCCGGCACCGCGCTCACGCTTCACCCCCGTGGGCAGCGCCGCCGAAGAACCGGCTGCGGGAGTGATCGACGACCTCAGTGGCCTGCAGGAAGACAACGCCGCCGAACTGCGCGAGCGCATGGAGAAGCTGCGCCAACAAATGGAAGACCCGGACAGCGTGCCTGCCGAGGCTTCCCCCGAACAGCCCCAGGAAAGCGAATGACACGATGACCCCGACTTTCTCGCGCCTCACGCTCGCCCTGCTCGCCGCCGGGCTCCTGGCCGCGCCCCTGCCGCTGCTGGCCGCCCAGCCGGCCGCCGCGCCGGGCGATGCGCAGCAACAGCAGCAGGATGGCTGGACCATCAATCTCAAGGATGCCGACATCCGCGAATTCATCGACCAGATCGCCGACATCACCGGTGAGACCTTCATCGTCGATCCCCGGGTGAAGGGCCAGGTCAGCGTGGTGTCCAAGGCGCCGCTGGGCCTCAACGAGGTCTACCAGCTGTTCCTCTCGGTGATGGCGACCCATGGCTACACAGTGGTAGCCCAGGGCGACCAGGCGCGCATCATCCCCAATGCCGAGGCCAAGGCCGAGGCCGGCAGCAGCCGGGCCGGCGCCGAAAGCCTGGAAACCCGCGTGATCCAGGTGCAGCACACGCCGGTGACGGAACTCATCCCGCTGATTCGACCGCTGGTCCCACAGTACGGCCACCTCGCCGCCGTGACCTCCGCCAATGCCCTGATCATCAGCGACCGCGCCGCCAACATCGCGCGTATCGAAGACCTGATGCGCCAGCTCGACCAGAAGGGCGACCGCGACTACACCGTGCTGAACCTGCGGTACGCCTGGGTGATGGACGCCGCCGAAGTGCTCAATGCCTCCCTGAACCGCGGCCAGTCCAAGGGCACCTCCGGCACCCAGGTGATCGCCGACGCCCGTACCAACCGCCTGATCATCCTCGGCCCGCCGTCCGCCCGCGCGAAACTGGCGGCCCTGGCGCAATCCCTCGACACCCCCACTTCGCGCTCGGCCAATACCCGGGTGATCCGCTTGCGCCACAACGACGCCAAGAGCCTGGCCGAAACCCTCGGCGAAATCTCCGAGGGCCTGAAGGCCGAGGAAGGCGGCGGCGGCGAACCGGGCGCGCCCGGCGGAGGCGGCGGCAAACCGCAGAACATCCTGATCCGCGCCGACGAGAGCCTGAACGCACTGGTGATGTTGGCCGAACCGGACGTGGTCACCGCCATGGAAGACATCGTCCGCCAGCTCGATGTGCCCCGCGCCCAGGTGATGGTGGAGGCGGCCATCGTGGAAATCTCCGGCGACATCACCGATGCGCTCGGCGTGCAATGGGCGGTGGACGCCCGCGGCAATACCGGCGGCCTGGGCGGGGTCAACTTCGGCAATACCGGACTCTCGGTGGGCACGGTGCTCAATGCCATCCGCGACGAGGAAATCCCCGACGTCCTGCCCGACGGCGCCATCATCGGCATCGGCACCGACAACTTCGCCGCCCTCATCACCGCGCTGTCGGCCAACAGCAAGAGCAACCTGCTGTCCACACCCAGCCTGCTTACCCTGGACAACCAGAAAGCGGAAATCCTCGTGGGCCAGAACGTGCCCTTCCAGACCGGCACTTTCACCACCGATGCCTCGGGGGCCAACAACCCCTTCACCACCATCGAGCGCCAGGACATCGGCGTGACCCTGAAGGTGACCCCGCACATCAACGAAGGCGCCACCCTGCGCCTGGAGATCGAACAGGAAATCTCCTCCATCGCCCCCACGGCCACCCTGACCGCCCAGGCGGTGGACCTGATCACCAACAAGCGCTCGATCAAGAGCACCATCCTCGCCGAGGACGGCCAGGTGATAGTGCTCGGCGGCCTGATCCAGGACGACATCACCCAGACCGACTCCAAGGTGCCGCTGCTGGGCGACATCCCGATCCTCGGACGGCTGTTCCGCTCCACCAAGGACACCCACGTGAAGCGCAACCTGATGGTGTTCCTGCGGCCGACCGTGGTACGCGACCGCGCCGGCCTCGCCGCGCTGTCCGGGAAGAAGTACAACGACATCCGCATCGTCGGCGAGCACAACAAGGAAGGCCGGCCGGCCATCCTGCCGCGCAAGCCGGTGGAACTGTTCGACGGCCAGCAGACGCCGGAGATCGATCTGCGCAAGCCTTGAGGCGGCATTGGTGGATAAGGCCAAGCCTTATCCACCCTACGCATGCCCTTCGCCGTAGAGCGGATTTCCACCAGGCAGAAGAAAGAGCGGCGCCCCTCGCGATGACGCCGCCCTGCCCTCCCCGAGCGGAATTCAGTCGAGATAGATCATCTTGCGGGTCATGCCGCCGTCGACCACGAATTCCTGTCCGGTAATGAAACCGGCGTTATCCGAGAGCAGCCAGGCCACCTGGGCCGCCACGTCCTCCACCAGGCCGACACGGCCAAGCGGGTGCTGGTCATGGTCCAGTTCGGAAAGCGGCGCTTCTTTGCGCGCGGACAGGTCGCGGGCGTCGATCCAGCCGGGCGTGACAGCGTTCACCCGGATTTCCGGCGCCAGGCTCATGGCCAGGGCGTGGGTCAGCGCCAGCAGGCCGCCCTTGCTGGCCGCATAGGCCTCGCTGTCAGGCTCGGACTGGTGGGCACGGGTGGAGGCGACAGTGACTATGGCGCCACGGTGGGCCCGCAGGTAAGGCGCGCAGTGCTTGGCCAGCAGCATGGTGCCGGTGAGGTTCACCGCCAGGACGCGGTTCCAGCGAGCCAGTTCCAGGCTTTCCAGCGGCGGGTTGTGCGGATCGGCGATGGCAGCGTTGCTGACCAGGGCGTCAAGGCGGCCGAATTGCCCGAGCACTTCGGCCACACCCACGGCGACCTGGCTTTCATGGGCCACGTCCATGCCGATGAACCAGGCGTTCTCGCCCAGCGCCTTGGCCACCCGGGAACCCCGGGCGCGGTCGATGTCGGCGAGCACCACCTGCCAGCCTTCGGCGATCAGCCAGGCGGCGACGCCAAGGCCGATGCCGCGGGACGCGCCGGTGACCAGCGCGACCTTGCCGTTGTTCGCGCCGGCCGCCTGCAGGGTCCAGTCGATCACAGCGCCGCGAGCCCGCGCTCCAGGTCGGCCTTGAGATCGGCGATGTCTTCCAGGCCGATGGCCAGGCGGATCAGGCTGTCGCTGATGCCGGCATTGGCGCGCTCCTGGGGCGACAGGCGGCCGTGGGAGGTGGTGGCCGGGTGGGCGATGGTGGTCTTGGTATCACCCAGGTTGGTGGTGATGGAGATCATCCGGGTGGCGTCGATGAAACGCCAGGCTGCTTCCTTGCCACCCTTGACCTCGAAGCTGACCACCGCACCGAAGCCTTTCTGCTGACGCTTGGCCAGCTCGTGCTGCGGGTGGCTTTCCAGGCCGGCGTAGTAGACGCGCTCGACGCCGGGCTGCTGCTCCAGCCAGCGGGCGATTTCCAGGGCGCTGGCGCAATGGGCCTGCATGCGCACGCGCAGGGTTTCCAGGCCCTTGATCATCACCCAGGCGTTGAAGGGGCTGAGGGTCGGGCCGGCGGTACGCAGGAACCCCACCACTTCCTTCATGTGCTCGGCACGGCCGGCCACCACGCCGCCCATGGTGCGACCCTGGCCGTCGATGTACTTGGTAGCCGAGTGCATGACGATATCCGCCCCCAGCTTCAGCGGCTGCTGCAGGGCCGGGGTGCAGAAGCAGTTGTCCACCACCAGCAGGGCGCCCTTGGCATGGGCGATCTCGGCCAGGGCGGCGATGTCCACCAGCTCGGCCAGCGGGTTGGACGGCGACTCGACGAACAGCAGCCTGGTGTTCGGCCTGATCGCCGCTTCCCAGCCGGCCAGGTCGGACAGCGCCGGGTAGTCGACCTCGATGCCGAAGCGCTTGAGGTACTTCTCGAACAGGCTGATGGTGGAGCCGAACACGCTGCGCGAGACCAGCACATGGTCGCCGCCGCTGCACAGGCTCATGGCGATGGCGAGGATCGCCGACATGCCGGAGGCAGTGGCCACGGCCTGCTCGGCGCCTTCCAGGGCGGCGATGCGCTCCTCGAAGGTGCGTACGGTCGGGTTGGTGTAGCGCGAATAGACGTTGCCCGGCACTTCGCCGGCGAAGCGCGCGGCGGCGTCGGCGGCGGTGCGGAACACGTAGCTGGAAGTCAGGAACATCGCCTCGCCGTGCTCGCCTTCCGGCGAACGGCGCTGGCCGGCGCGTACTGCCAGGGTTTCGAAGGCGGCGCCTTCCAGGTCACTGTCCAGCCTTCCGGCTTCCCATTCCTGTGTCATATCCCTACCTCCTCAGAAACGAAGCCCGGAGCGAATCCGGGCTTGCAGCTTGCGGCTTGGAGCTTGTCGCTCAATTGTTGTACAGATCGATGATGGCGCTGACCGCGTGGGCCTTGGCCTTGCTGGCGTCGTTGCGTGCCTGCTCGATCTTGTTCAGGTAATGCTCGTCCACATCGCCGGTGATGTACTGGCCGTCGAACACCGCACAATCGAAGTGATCGATCTTCACCTTGCCGCCGCCAACCGCTTCGATCAGGTCCGGCAGATCCTGGTAGACCAGCCAGTCGGCGCCGATCAGTTCGGCCACTTCCTCGGTGGAGCGGTTGTGGGCGATCAGCTCGTGGGCGCTGGGCATGTCGATGCCGTACACGTTCGGGTAGCGCACCGCCGGGGCGGCCGAGCAGAAGTAGACGTTCTTGGCGCCGGCTTCGCGGGCCATCTGGATGATCTGCTTGCAGGTGGTGCCGCGCACGATGGAGTCGTCCACCAGCATCACGTTCTTGCCGCGGAACTCCAGCTCGATGGCGTTGAGCTTCTGGCGCACGGATTTCTTGCGCGCAGCCTGGCCAGGCATGATGAAGGTCCGGCCGATGTAGCGGTTCTTCACGAAGCCTTCGCGGAACTTCACGCCCAGGTGGTTGGCCAGCTCCAGGGCCGCGGTGCGGCTGGTATCCGGGATCGGGATGACCACGTCGATGTCATGGTCGGGACGCTCGCGCTGGATCTTCTCGGCCAGCTTCTCGCCCATGCGCAGGCGCGCCTTGTAGACCGAGACGCCGTCCATGATCGAATCCGGGCGCGCCAGGTAGACGTGCTCGAAGATGCAGGGGGCGTATTGCGGGTTGGCGGCGCACTGGCGGGTGAACAGCTTGCCTTCTTCGGTGATGTACACCGCTTCGCCCGGGGCCAGGTCGCGAATCAGGGTGAAGCCGAGGACGTCGAGGGCGACGCTCTCGGAGGCGATCATGTACTCCACGCCTTCATCGGTGTGGCGCTGGCCGAAGACGATCGGGCGGATGGCATGGGGGTCGCGGAAACCGACGATGCCGTAGCCGGTGATCATCGCCACCACGGCGTAGCCGCCCTTGCAGCGCTCGTGAACGCCGGAAACGGCGGCGAACACGTCTTCTTCGGTGGGCTGCAGCTTGCCGCGGTGGGCCAGTTCGTGGGCGAACACGTTGAGCAGCACTTCCGAGTCGGAGTTGGTGTTCACGTGACGCAGGTCGGACTCGTAGATCTCCTTGGCCAGCTGCTCGACGTTGGTCAGGTTGCCGTTGTGCGCCAGGGTGATGCCGTAGGGCGAGTTGACGTAGAACGGCTGGGCCTCGGCGGAGCTGGAGGAGCCGGCGGTGGGATAGCGCACGTGGCCGATGCCCATGCTGCCCACCAGGCGCTGCATGTGGCGCTGCTGGAAGACGTCGCGGACCAGGCCGTTGTCCTTGCGCAGGAAGAGCCGGCCGTCATGGCTGGTCACAATACCGGCAGCGTCCTGGCCGCGATGCTGAAGGACGGTAAGCGCGTCATACAGCGCCTGATTGACATTCGACTTACCGACGATACCGACGATGCCACACATGTGACGCAACCCCTGCTAGTAGTTCAGGCTAATCAAGTACCCGTCCAGGCCGTTTGGGCATGGTTGGGCATTCTTCCGGGTGCGGCGCATCAGCTGGGTGAGCTGATGCCGCTCGCGAGCCACTGACTGGTGAAGCCCAGTATGAGGTTCTTCGACCAGTCGGCGACCATGAGAAAATGCGGCAACAGCGTCGATTGCTGCCACCAGGGATCCTGTTGCACCGGGGCCAGGCTGAGCAGGCCGACCAGCAGCACCACCAGCAGCGCGCCACGGGCGGCGCCGAAGGCCATGCCCAGCACGCGGTCGGTGCCGTCCATACCGGTGACCCTGACCAGTTCGCCGATCAGGAAATTGATCAGGGCGCCCACCAGCAGGGTCGCGATGAAGAGAATGGCGCAGGCGGCGATGATGCGCGCCGAAGGCATTTCGATGAATTCCGTGAGGTGCAGCGACAGTGCGCCACCGAAGGTCCAGGCGACTACGCCTGCGACTATCCAGGTGAGCAGCGAGAGAGCCTCCTTGACGAAGCCCCGACTCAAACTGACCAGACTGGAAACGGCGATGATGGCGATGATCGTCCAATCGACCCAGGTGAATGCCACGATGCAGCCCACGAACGGAAAAGGCGCTGCATTTTAGCAGAGCCCTTCAACTCCGGTAACCCGCGAAGCTGAAAGGGCTCAATTATCCTGGACTATCAACCCTTTTCCGGCTGGAAACGGACGACGAAGCCATTCAGCTTCTGCTGACGACTGAGCTGGTCGCGCAGGCGATTGGCTTCGGCACGCTCGATCACCGGACCGACGAAGACCCGGTTCATGCCTTCGACACTGCGGATATAGGCGTTGTAGCCCTGGGTCCGCAGGTTCTTCTGCAGGTTCTCGGCACTGGCACGGCTGGACAGGCTGGCAAGCTGGATCGACCAGCTCACCGGCAGGCCATTGACATCCAGGCGCTTCTCCTCGGCCTTGACTTCGGCTACCGGGGCAGCCGGAGCGGGTGCGGGTGCCTTGGCCTGCGCCTGGGGCTGGGCCGGCGCGGGGGCCGGAACGACCGGTGCGGCGGGCTGAACGGATTGGGCAGGTTGTACCGGCTGCGCGGGAGCTGCCGGAGCGGCTTCCTGGGCAGGCGGCACACTGGATGCCAACGCCTCGCCGGCGGGCTCCAGCGGCGGCACCGGCTCCTGGGGCAGCGCCTGGGGTTCCGGTACCTGGACCTGTTCCAGCTCGGCCGGCGGGATCTCCGGCGCCTTCGGCATCGGCGGTGCCTCGACCACCACCTGGCGCAGTTCATCCTCGCGACTGAACAGCATGGGCAGGAAGATCACCGCCAGCGCCACCAGCACGAGCGCGCCGACGATACGTTGCCTGAACCCCTTGTCCATTACTGCCATTTCCCCTACTCCTCAGTGGCCTGGCCTTCCAGCCAGCTTAGTGCCTCGGCCACGCTATAGAACGATCCGAACACCAGGATCTCGTCGTCCGCTGTCGCCCGCTCACACTGCGCTTCGAGTGCGGCGGCGATATTTTGGTGGACACTGACGCTTGCGCGAAGGTTCGTCAATGCCGCCTGCAGCTCGGCGGCGGGACGACTGCGCGGCGTCGGCAAGGGTGCGACGGCCCAATGGTCGAACCGGCCCTGCAAGGCATGCAGGACACCCTGGAGATCCTTGTCGGCGAGCAGGCCGAATACGGCCAGCCGGCGTCCCGCCAGAGGTTGGCCAGCCAGCCTGGCCGCGAGGAATTCGGCCGCATGGGGGTTGTGGCCGACATCCAGCAGCAGGGAAACCCTCTTGCCGCGCCAGTCGAGGCGGCGGCGATCCAGCCGGCCGGTGACCCGCGTGCCCAGCAGGGCCGCTTGCAGGGCATCGGGTTGCCAGGGCATGCCGAGCAGCGCATAGGCCTGCAGCGCCAGGGCGGCATTCTCCATGGGCAGGTCGAGCAGCGGCAGGTCGTGCAGTTCCAGCACCTGTCCGGAGGCACCGACGCCCCGCCAGTGCCAGCCATCCTCTCCCACCGCCAGGTCGAAGTCGCGCCCACGCAGGAACAGCGGTGCGGACAGTGCGCCCGCCTGCTCCAGCAGCGGTTGCGGCGGGTCGAGATCGCCGCAGAGGGCGGGCTTGCCGGCGCGGAAGATCCCGGCCTTTTCGAAGGCTACGCTCTCGCGGGTGTCACCCAGCCAATCGGCGTGATCGAGGCCGATGCTGGTGACCAGCGCCAGATCCGCATCCACCAGGTTGACGGCGTCCAGGCGCCCGCCGAGACCGACTTCCAGCACCACGGCGTCGAGGCCGGCCCGCTGGAACAACCAGAAGGCCGCCAGGGTACCCATTTCGAAATAGGTCAGGGAAATCTCGCCCCGCGCCGCCTCTACCGCGGAGAAGGCGTCACAGAGCGACTGGTCGGTGGCTTCCAGGCCATTCAGCTGCACGCGCTCGTTGTAGCGCAGCAGGTGCGGCGAGCTGTAGACGCCGACCTTCAGCCCCTGGGCGCGCAGCAGCGCGGCCAGGAAGGCGCAGGTGGAACCCTTGCCGTTGGTGCCGGTGACGGTGATCACCTTCGGCGCCGGTCGGCCCAGGCCGAGCCGGCTGGCGACTTCGCGGCTGCGCTCCAGCCCCATGTCGATCGCCGTGGGGTGGAGCTGTTCAAGGTAGGAAAGCCAGTCGGCAAGGGTTCTCTGGGTCATGCGATAGCCGGGGAAGGAAGGCGCATCATCTGCGCCAGCAGCCGACCAAGGCGCTCACGCAGTTCCGCGCGGGGAATGATCATGTCGATGGCGCCGTGCTCCAGCAGGAATTCGCTGCGCTGGAAGCCTTCGGGCAGCTTCTCGCGCACGGTCTGCTCGATCACGCGCGGACCGGCGAAGCCCACCAGGGCGCGCGGCTCGCCGACGATCACGTCGCCGAGCATGGCCAGGCTGGCGGAAACACCACCGTAGACCGGGTCGGTCAGCACGGAAATGAAGGGGATGCCTTCTTCGCGCAGGCGCGCCAGGGCAGCCGAGGTCTTGGCCATCTGCATCAGGGAGATCAGGGCTTCCTGCATGCGCGCGCCGCCGGAGGCGGAGAAGCAGACCAGCGGGCAGCGCTGTTCCAGGGCAACGTTGGCGGCACGGACGAAGCGCTCACCGACGATGGCGCCCATGGAGCCGCCCATGAAGGAGAACTCGAAGGCACAGGCCACGATCGGCATCTTGTGCAGGGTGCCGCGCATGGCGATCAGGGCATCCTTCTCGCCGGTTTCCTTCTGCGCACCGGCAAGGCGGTCCTTGTACTTCTTGCTGTCGCGGAACTTCAGGCGATCCACCGGCTCGAGGTCGGCGCCGATTTCCTCGCGTCCTTCAGCATCCAGGAAGATGTCGAGGCGGGTGCGCGCACCAATGCGCATGTGGTGGTTGCATTTCGGGCAGACGTCCAGCGTCTTTTCCAGTTCCGGCTTGTAAAGCACCGCGTCACAGGACGGGCACTTGTGCCAGAGGCCTTCCGGTACCGAGCTCTTCTTCACCTCGGAACGCATGATCGAAGGGATCAGCTTGTCTACCAGCCAGTTGCTCATGCTCTAGTTCTCCACAGCTTTCAGGCCCGAACACGCGCTAGCGGTTCATTGCCCCGCGCATGTCCTTGAGCGAATTCATCATTGCGACCCCGGCAGTCATGGAATTCCCGGGAGTCACCCCGGCGATGGCTTCACCATCGCCCTTGTAAGAAACAGGCCCGTTCGTCGCAGCCTTGCCACGCGACCCGACAGGCTTCGCCTGCCCGGGCAACTCGCTTATGGACGGCAGCGAAACGCCGTCCGTCACATATGCAGGAGACGCGCCAGGGCGCCGCGCGGTGAAAGTTACCGCGAAATACATTTCAGGAACGTGCCCGCTGGATGAAGGCCTGGATCTTCGCCGGATCCTTGATGCCCTTGCCGGCTTCGACGCCGCCGCTCACATCCACCGCGTAGGGACGCACCCGGCGCACCGCATCAGCCACATTCTCCGGGGTGAGGCCGCCGGCCAGCACCAGCGGCTTTGCCGCATCCTGGGGCACCAGGTCCCAATCGAAGGCCTCACCCGTGCCGCCCGGGGTGCCCGGGACGTAGGTGTCCAGCAGAATGCCGGCGGCTTCGGGATAGGCGGCGATGGCGGCGGCGATATCGTCCCCCGGCTTGACCCGCAGCGCCTTGATGTAGGGACGACCGTGGCCGCTGCAGTCTTCGGGGGTTTCGTCGCCGTGGAACTGCAGCAGATCAAGCGGCACCTCGGCCAGGACCTGTTGCAGCTCCTCCCTGGGCATGTCGACGAAGAGCCCGACACTGGTCACGAAGGGGGGCAGCGCCGCGACTATGGCCTTGGCCTGGGCCGGGGTCACCGCCCGCGGGCTCCCGGGGTAGAACACCAGGCCTATGGCATCAGCGCCGGCGGCGACCGCCGCCAGGGCGTCTTCGATTCGGGTGATGCCACAGATTTTGATGCGAACAGCTGACAAGATGCGGACACCTGCAGGGGAAAGACCAAGGATGTTAGCAAAGGCCCGGAGCAGCGTCAGCCCACTGCTTCCGGCAAGCCGGAAAGAAAGTGCGGGCCCAGGTAACGCTGCGGGATCTCGAATTCTTCCGGGTATTCCACCCGCACCAGATAGAGCCCGTAAGGATGCGCGGTGACCCCGCCCTCCCGCCGGATACGCCCGTCCAGGACCTGCCTGGCCCACTCCACCGGCTGCTCGCCGGCACCGATGGTCATCAATACCCCGGCGATGTTGCGCACCATGTGGTGGAGGAAGGCGTTGGCGCGGATATCCAGGACGATCAGGCGCCCATGCTCGATCAGTTCCAGGTGATGCACCGTCTTGATCGGCGATTTCGCCTGGCACTGGGTCGCGCGGTATGCACTGAAGTCATGGGTGCCCACCAGGCAGCGAGCCGCTTCGCGCATCCGCTGCAGATCCAGGGGACGATGGTTCCAGGTCACTTCCTCGGCCATATGCGCCGGACGGATCGCGTCGTTGTAGATCACGTAGCGGTAACGCCGGGCCATGGCACTGAAACGGGCGTCGAAGCTCGCCGGCATCTCCTTGGCCCAGGTCACGCTGATATCCGGTGGCAGGTTGGCGTTGGCGCCCATTATCCAGGCGTGCTCGGTCCTCGCGACCGGGGTATCGAAGTGCACCACCTGCCCACTGGCATGAACCATGGCGTCGGTACGGCCGGCGCAGGTGATGGCTACGGGCACGCCGCCCGCCACCCGGGTAAGTGCCTTCTCGAGGGCCCCCTGGATCGAGGGCACACCCGCGGCCTGGCGCTGGAAGCCACGATAGCGGGAACCCTTGTATTCGACGCCGAGGGCGATTCTGTAAATGCCAGCGGCAGCCTCAGGGGCTGCCGCTGCGGGTACTGCTTCTGTCATCTATCAGCTGAGTCGTGCGATCAGTTCGCGCGCTTCCTGTTGCTGGGTGTCGTTCCCCTCGGACATCACTTCGTCGAGGATGTCGCGAGCACCTTCGGTGTCACCCATGTCGATATAGGCGCGAGCCAGGTCCAGTTTGGTCGCGGTTTCGTCGGTACCGGAGAGGAAATCGAAATCGTCTTCCTCACCCAGGTCCTGTTCCACCCTCTCGGCTGCCAGCACGGCAACCGGCTCCGCCTGCTGCTGGAGGCTGCCGGAAAGCTGGTCCAGCTCGGCACTGACCTCATCCAGCTGGGCCGCGAAGCTGTCATTGTCGGCCAGCGGCTCGGCGACCGGCTCGTCGGGCAGGGACAGATCGAAGTCCGCCGGCAGGTCCAGCAGGCCGGCGCCGGTTGCCTCGGCTGCCGGTGCGACAGGCTCCTCCACGGCCAGCGGCATATCGAGGTCGCTGTCCAGGCTGAGCAGGAACTCGTCCTCATCGGCGCTTGCCGGTTGGGCGACAGGCTCCAGATCAAGGCTGAAATCCGCGAGGTCGTCGCTGAGCCCCAAAGGCTCGCCGCCGCTCGACAGCTCGTCAGCGGAACCGATGTCCAGGTCGAAATCCAGGTCGTCGGCGGCCTTGGCCGGTTCGGCCAGGTCGTCGAATTCCAGATCGTCCAGGCTCAGTTCATTCACCGGAGCCGCGGCAGGCTGGATCGCCGCGGGCTTCTCGTCGACCAGATCCAGACCCAGGTCGGAATCGAGGTCGTCGAGACTCAGGTCGAAGGCGTCGTCCTGGTCCGCGCCAGCGGCTGCGGGAGCGGCCTGCGGAGCATCGTCCAGAGTCAGATCGTCGAGACTGAAGCTGTCGAGGTCATCGGCCGCTGCCAGGCCCACGGCGGTGGCCGCGACGGCCGCTGCTGCCATGGCCGGGTACTTGCCTTTCAGTTGCTCGACCTCGCCGGCGTCGCCGCCGATTTCGCGAAGCTCGTGTTCCTGGCGGGCGAAGCCTTCCCGGTCGCCCAGCTCGGCATGGACTTCCATGAGTTTCAGGCGCAGGTCGCTGCGGTGGGGCTCTTCATTGATGGCGCCTTGCAGCAGTTCGGCAGCCTGGTTGAAGCGGCCGTAGGCGATATAGATGTCGGCCTCGCTGATCACATCGCTGGTCTGCGCGGTGACTTGCTCGTCTGCCTTGGCCGGGGCGGCCTCCGGGGTATCGGCCACGGCGACATCCAGAACGGAACTGTCGAAGGCGGAGAAGCTGTCGTCCTTGAGATCGAGGTCGCTGTCGAGGCTGTTCTCGTCATCCTGCGCCGCCAGGCTGTTCTGCAGCTCGCTCTCCTTCAGCGCGTTGCGGCGGGATATCACCATCAGCAGAACCAGCAGAGCCACCAGCGCGCTGCCGCCGGCGAGCAGGAGCAGCATCGGATTGGCCAGCACATCGTCGATGATGCTGGACTGCGGCGGCTCGGCCACTGGCGCGGCCGGAGCGGTCTGAACCGGTTCGGTGGGCGCGGCGGGCTGCGCGGCAGCCGGCGCCTCGGGCTGGGCAGGCACTTCAGGTTGCGCCGGGGCTGCGACTTCCGCCGGGGCAGTCGATTGAACGGGTGCCGCGGGCTGGGCAGGTGCCTGGGCTTCCGCGGCGGGGGCCTGGGCCGCTTCCGCGGCGGCAGGGGCGCTCGGGGCGGCAGGAGCCGGTTGTGCGGGAGCCTCGGCGACCTGGGTGGATTCCTCAGGCGCAGTTGCAGCCGGTGCCTGTTGGCCCTGCGCGGTCATATTGGACTGGAGGCGGGCGAGCTGATCGTCCTTGAGCTGGATCAGGCGTTGCAGCTTGTCCATCTGGCTTTGCAGGTCATCCAGGCGACTCTTCAGCTCGTCATTCTCACGACGGGTCGAATCCAGGCTTTCCTGGGTCACCGCCAGCTTGTCGCTGAGCGCCTTGCTTTCGCCATTGACGCCCTTGTCGCTACCACTGGAGGCTTTGCCGTTGCTGGCGGACACCAGGCGCAGGCTGTCCTGTGTTTCAACTTTCTCGGGAGCGGCGTCGGCAGTGCTGCGCTTGGTGGCATCGAGCTGACGCTTGCCCTCCCCGGCCAGGCTGCGACCTTCGCGCCAGGCCGTGTTCTGCGCCTGGACCTGGGCAATGGCTTCGGCCTGGCTACGGCTGGCGATCTGGCTTTCATCGGGAAGGCGGAGAACCTGGCCGCTCTTCAGGCGATTGATATTGCCGTCGACGAAGGCATCGGGGTTCAGGTCCTGGATCGCCAGCATGGCCTGGTGCACCGAGCCGCTGGCACGGGTGCGCTCGGCGATTTCCCAGAGGGTGTCGCGGGAGCTGGTACGGTACTGGTCATCCCGCGCCTTGGGTGCCGCAGCGGGAGCGGGTGCACTCGGGCGCGGCGCAGCGGCGGGAGCGGCCGGAGCGCTGCGAACCGGGGCGGCGGACTGGGCGACGGAAGGACGCGGCGCCTGGGCGGGCGCGGCGACGGGAACCTGGGGCACAGCGGCTGCCGCGGCCTGGGGCGAGTAGAGCGGCGGGTCGAGAAGCAGCGTGTATTCGCGCAGCAGGCGGCCACTGGGCCAGAGCACCTCGACCAGGAAGTTCAGATAGGGTTCGCGGATCGGTTTGCTCGAAGTCACCCGGATGACGCTGCGGCCGTTGGCCTTGACCACGGGGGTGAACTTGAGGTCCTGCAGGAAGTACTGGCGGTCGACTCCGGCCTTGGAGAACTCTTCCGGCGGCGCCAGGCTCGGCTTGACTTCGGCCGAAGCCAGGTCGCGCACCTCGAGCAGCTCGATCTCCGCATCCAGGGGCTGGTTCAAGGAAGAGCGCAGCGTGACTTCGCCGAGCCCGAGGGCGTTGGCCATGCCCGAAGTCAGCGCGGATGCAGCCGCGATTGCCAGCACAAGTTTGCGAACCCGAACCATAGAGTGATTCCCTTGTTTTATCTTTTTCTCGCAGCGCGAGAGGAGGGTCTTTAGTCGCTGCCTGCGCACGCCTGAACGGCGGCTCCCCATCAACCAAGCCAGTATTGTCAAGCTAGAATAGCTCTACAAATTTTCAGGTAAGTATCTTTGACAGATAGTGTTTTATCAACAACTCGGCCGACTGCACAGCATTGAGCGCAGCGCCTTTTCTTGCATTATCTGAAGCAATCCACAAATTGAGTTCGCAAGGGTCATCCACCCCACCTCGGACTCGCCCCACATATACCGAATCCTGCCCCACGGCGTCGCCGACAGCGGTCGGATAGTCGCCCTCCTCCACCAATTCGACACCCGGCGCCTGCGCCAGATGTGCGCGAACGGCAGCGAGGTCCACTTCGTCATCGGCCACGAGGGACACCGCCAGGCTGTCGCCGAAGAACACCGGCGCCAGGGCACAGGTGGCGGCGACGCGCAACGCGGGCGCACCGAGCAGTTGCTTGATCTCCCCCGCCAGGCGGCGCTCCAGGGCGATGTGCCCGTCGGCATCCGGCGTGCCGGCCTGGGCCAGGATATTGAAGGCTATCTGGCGATCGAAGAAGCGCGGCTCCAGCGGCCGTGCATTGAGCAGCTCGGCGGTCTGGCGGGCCAGTTCGGTCACACCTTCGCGACCTCGGCTGGAGACCGCGAGGCTGGCCATCACGCTGAGACGCCGGGGCTCGAGCAGATCCTTGAGAGGTGCCAGCACACAGGCCAGCGCCACGGCGGAAGCACTGGGACTGGTCAGCCGATAGGGCGCGGCCAGGCCTTGCAGCAGCTGGGGGTTGGCCTCGGGCACCAGGCTCGGCGCCTCGCTCGCGTCGAGGGCGCCGGACAGGTCGATCAGCGAACAGCCCGCGGCGGTTGCGCGCGAGGCGAAGCTGCGAGTCACCGACTCGCCAGCGGCGAAGAAGGCCAGTTTCACCTGGGAAAAATCGAAGTCGGCCACGTCCCGCACCCGCAGGTTGCGCCCCTTGAAGGGCACCGAGGCGCCGGCGGATTCGCCACTGGCGAGCAGATGCAGGGTACCGACCGGGAACTCCCGCTCTTCGAGGAGCTGGACGAGGGTCTCGCCAACGGTGCCGGTGGCGCCGATAACGGCGATGTCGAGGGGCTGGCTCATGGGGAATTACTTCTGGCAGTGCGGGGAGCGGCACTTTAACCGCCACTCCCGCGCCCAGGCAATCGAAGCTCAGGAAGCGCCGACGAGCCTTGTCGACGCCCCGCGAACCATCAGCGCTCCAGCAGGATGCGCAGCATGCGGCGCAGCGGTTCGGCGGCGCCCCAGAGGAGCTGGTCGCCGACAGTGAAGGCGCCGAGGTACTGCGAACCCATGTTGAGCTTGCGCAGACGGCCGACCGGAACGCTCAGGGTGCCGGTCACGGCGGTCGGAGTCAGCTCGCGCATGCTGATCTCGCGCTGGTTCGGCACCAGTTTCACCCAGGGGTTGTGCTGGCTGATCATGCCTTCGATGTCGGCGATCGGCACATCCTTGTTCAGCTTGATGGTCAGCGCCTGGCTGTGGCAGCGCATGGCGCCGATGCGCACGCAGATGCCATCCACCGGGATCGGGCTCTTGAAGCGACCCAGGATCTTGTTGGTCTCGGCCTGGCCCTTCCACTCTTCGCGGCTCTGGCCGTTGGGCAGTTCCTTGTCGATCCAGGGGATCAGGCTGCCAGCCAGCGGCACACCGAAGTTCTCGGTGGGGAAGTCTTCGCCGCGCATGGCTTCGGCCACCTTGCGGTCGATGTCGAGGATGGCGCTGGCCGGGTTGGCCAGGTCGTCCGCCACCGCACCGTTGATGGCACCCATCTGCTTGATCAGCTCACGCATGTTCTGCGCGCCGGCGCCGGAGGCCGCCTGGTAGGTCATGGCGCTCATCCACTCCACCAGGCCGGCTTCGAACAGGCCGCCCAGGGCCATCAGCATCAGGCTGACGGTGCAGTTGCCGCCGATGTAGTTCTTGGTGCCCGCATCCAGTTGCTGGTCGATGACCTTGCGGTTCACCGGATCGAGGACGATCACCGCGTCATCCTGCATGCGCAGGCTGGAGGCGGCATCGATCCAGTAACCCTGCCAACCGGCTTCACGCAGCTTGGGGAACACCTCGTTGGTGTAGTCGCCGCCCTGGCAGGTCAGGATCACATCGAGGCTCTTCAGCTCGTCGATGCTGTAGGCATCCTTCAACGGGGCGATGTCCTTGCCGACCGCGGGCCCCTGGCCACCGACATTGGAAGTGGTGAAGAACACCGGCTCGATCAGGTCGAAGTCCCGCTCTTCCAGCATTCGCTGCATGAGCACGGAACCCACCATGCCGCGCCAACCGATCAGACCTACACGCTTCATGACAACTACACCTTTCTTGAAAAAGTGGGCCGCTGGAGCACCAGCGGGCCCGACAGATTACAGATTCCGCAGGGCCGCGACCACTGCATCGCCCATTTCGCGAGTACCGACCTTGGTCGCACCGGCGGAGTGGATATCGCCGGTCCGCAGCCCCTGGTCCAGCACCAGGCTGACGGCCTTCTCGATGGCGTCGGCGGCAGCGGTCTGGTTGAAGCTGTAGCGCAGCATCATCGATACAGAGAGTATGGTCGCCAACGGGTTGGCGATGCCCTGTCCGGCGATGTCCGGCGCCGAGCCGTGGCAGGGTTCGTACATACCCTTGTTGTTCGAATCCAGCGAGGCCGAAGGCAGCATGCCGATGGAACCGGTGAGCATGGAAGCCTCATCCGACAGGATGTCGCCGAACATGTTGTCGGTGACCATCACGTCGAACTGCTTGGGCGCGCGGACCAGTTGCATGGCGGCGTTGTCGACGTACATGTGGCTGAGCTCGACGTCCGGATAATCCTTGGCCACCTCTTCCACCACTTCGCGCCACAGCTGGCTGGAGGCGAGGACGTTGGCCTTGTCCACCGAGCACAGCTTCTTGTTGCGCACGCGAGCCATGTCGAAGCCGACGCGGGCGATGCGGCGGATTTCGCTCTCGCTGTACGGCAGGGTGTCATAGGCCTGGCGCTCGCCGTTCTCCAGCACGCGCTGCTCGCGGGGCTGGCCGAAGTAGATGCCGCCGGTCAGCTCGCGGACGATGAGGATATCCAGGCCGGCCACCACTTCCGGCTTGAGGCTGGAAGCCTCGGCTAGTTGCGGATAGAGGATGGCCGGGCGCAGGTTGGCGAACAGGCCCAGCTGCGAACGGATCTTCAGCAGGCCGCGCTCGGGGCGGATGTCGCGCTCGATCTTGTCCCACTTCGGGCCACCCACGGCGCCCAGCAGCACGGCATCGGCCTTGCGCGCGCGCTCCAGCGTTTCATCGGCCAGGGGCACGCCATGCTTGTCGATGGCGGCGCCGCCGATGACGTCCTCGACCAGTTCGAGGCCGAGCTGGAACTTGTCGTTGGCCAGCTCCAGCACCTTGACCGCCTCGGCCATGATCTCCGGACCGATACCGTCACCGGGGAGAACCAGAATCTGCTTGCTCATGCTTTCCTCATCCATTAATAGGCGCCGCGGCGCCGTCAATTCTCAGCGTTCGGCCCAGAGCACCAGAACATCGGTGCTGAAGGAACCGTCCGCGGCAATCTCGAAATAATCCCGTACTTCCTCGCCCACCGCGCTCTGCAGGGCGAGGATGGCATCGCGGAAGACTTCCGGGGTGCGCATGCGCGCAATCCAGGAGGCGAACTCCAGGCGCAGGCGCTGACGCGTGTGGCGGGTGACGAACAGGCCCGCCTCGCTGACCTGCTGCAGCCATTCGGTCGCGGAATAATCGCGCACATGGCTGGTGTCGCGCAGCACTTCCACCGTTTGCAGATGGGTGTCGAGCAGCGGGCTGCCGGGCGAGGCCACGTCGATGAAAGCCGCCACGCCGCCCGGTTTCAGTACCCGGCGCACTTCGCGCAGGGCGAGGCCGAGGTCGCTCCAGTGGTGCGCCGAATAGCGGCTGAAGACGAAATCGAAGCTGGCGTCGGCAAAGGGCAAGCGTTCGGCCGCCCCGCGCTCGGTACGCACGTTGGCCAGGCCGCGCTCGGCGGCGGCCGTGGCCACCACCTCGAGCATCTGTTCGGACAGGTCATAGGCCACCACTTCGCCGACCAGCGGTGCGACGTGGAAGCTGACATGCCCGGCGCCGCAACCGAGGTCGAGCACGCGCGCGTCGCCACGGCCTTCGACCGCCGCCTGCAGCAGCGAGAATTCCACGCCCTGGGCGTGCACGGCGCTGCTCAGGTAGGCATTGGCCTGCTCGCCGAACTGGCGCTGTACCACCTGCTCGTGGGCTTTGTCGCTCATGTCGGTTCCGCCCCTGCTTCAGGCGTCGCGGAACAGCCAGGGGCTGTTCTGGCGGTACTTGGTTTCGAAGGCCTTGATCGCCTCGGCGTCCTGCAGGGTCAGGCCGATGTCGTCCAGGCCATTGAGCAGGCAGTGCTTGCGGAAGGCGTCCACTTCGAAGCCGTACTGTTTGCCGTCCGGACGGGTCACGGTCTGCGCCGCGAGGTCGACGGTCAGTTGGTAGCCCTCGGTGGCTTCGCACTGCTTGAACAGCTCGTCGACTTCCTCGTCCTTCAGGATGATCGGCAGCAGGCCGTTCTTGAAGCTGTTGTTGAAGAAGATGTCGGCGTAGCTCGGCGCGATGATGGCGCGAAAACCGTACTCGTCCAGGGCCCAGGGTGCGTGCTCGCGGCTGGAGCCGCAGCCGAAGTTCTCGCGGGCGAGCAGCACGCTGGCGCCCTGGTAGCGCGGGAAGTTCAGCACGAAATCCTGGTTCAGCGGACGCTTGGAGTTGTCCTGGTTCGGCTGGCCGACATCCAGGTAGCGCCACTCGTCGAACAGGTTGGGGCCGAAGCCGGTGCGCTTGATGGATTTCAGGAATTGCTTGGGAATGATCTGGTCGGTGTCGACGTTGGCGCGATCCAGCGGAGCGACGAGACCGGTGTGTTGGGTAAAGGCTTTCATCTCGACTCTCCTTCCTTACTTGAGCAACTCGCGAACATCGACGAAACGACCGGTCACCGCGGCGGCGGCGGCCATGGCCGGGCTGACCAGGTGGGTACGGCCACCGGCGCCCTGGCGCCCCTCGAAGTTGCGGTTGGAGGTGGACGCGCAATGCTCGCCGCTCTCCAGGCGATCCGGGTTCATCGCCAGGCACATGGAGCAGCCCGGCTCACGCCATTCGAAGCCGGCCTCGATGAAGATCTTGTCCAGGCCTTCCTTCTCGGCCTGCTGCTTGACCAGGCCCGAGCCCGGCACCACCAGCGCCTGTTTGACGGTCGCGGCGACCTTGCGGCCCTTGGCCACCTCGGCGGCGGCGCGCAGGTCTTCGATGCGCGAGTTGGTGCAGGAGCCGATGAACACGCGGTCCAGCTGGATATCGGTGATCGCCTGGTTGGCGGTCAGGCCCATGTACTTCAGGGCGCGCTCGATGGAGCCGCGCTTGACCGGGTCGGCCTCGGCGGCCGGGTCCGGCACGCGCTGATCGACCGGCAGCACCATCTCGGGCGAGGTACCCCAGCTGACCTGGGGAATGATGTCTTCCGCGCGCAGTTCGACCACGGTATCGAAATGCGCGTCGGCGTCGGACACCAGGTCGCGCCAGGCGGCCACGGCCTTGTCCCAGTCGGCGCCCTTGGGCGCGAAGGGGCGGCCTTCGACATAGGCGATGGTCTTCTCGTCCACCGCCACCAGGCCGACGCGGGCACCGGCCTCGATGGCCATGTTGCAGATGGTCATGCGGCCTTCGACGGACAGCTCGCGGATGGCGCTGCCGGCGAACTCCAGGGCATGGCCGTTGCCACCCGCGGTACCGATCTTGCCGATCACCGCGAGCACTATGTCCTTGGCGGTGACGCCGGTGGGCAGCTTGCCCTCCACGCGCACCTGCATGTTCTTCATCTTCTTCGCCACCAGGCACTGGGTGGCCAGCACGTGTTCGACCTCGGAGGTGCCGATGCCGTGGGCCAGGGCACCGAAGGCGCCATGGGTGGAGGTGTGGGAGTCGCCGCAGACCACGGTCATGCCCGGCAGGGTGGCGCCCTGCTCCGGGCCCACCACGTGGACGATGCCCTGGCGCACGTCGTTCATCTTGAACTCGAGGATGCCGAAGTCATCGCAGTTCTCGTCCAGGGTCTTGACCTGGATGCGCGAGACTTCGTCGGCGATGGCCTCGAGGCCGCCCTGGCGCTCGGCACGGGTGGTCGGCACGTTGTGGTCCGGGGTGGCGATGTTGGCATCGACGCGCCAGGGCTTGCGCCCGGCCAGGCGCAGCCCTTCGAAGGCCTGCGGCGAGGTCACTTCGTGGAGGATGTGTCGGTCGATGTAGATCAGCGACGAACCATCGTCGCGGCGCTTCACCTCGTGAGCATCCCAGAGCTTGTCGTAGAGCGTCTTGCCGGCCATCTTCAGGTCCTCATCAGCTTGCTTCGTTGCGCAGGGGTCGAATGCCCCTTTTGCTTGTGGGGTCGATCCTAGGGGCTTGCATCGAATAACTCAAATTCATATTTTTTATCCAAAGGATTCCATTCTGGAATAGAAATAAGCTACAACCTTCACGCCGTGAGCAAGCCTCCCTACCGCCCCGCTTGCGGCTTGAAAACCTGCCGCCTGGAGCTCAAGAAATTGGATCTCGCCAGCCTCAACGCCTTCATCGCCATCGCCGAAACCGGCAGCTTCTCCGAAGCGGGGGAACGCCTGCACCTGACCCAACCAGCGGTGAGCAAGCGCATAGCCTCCCTCGAGCAGCAGCTCAGCGTGCGGCTGTTCGACCGCCTCGGCCGCGAGGTGAGCCTGACCGAAGCCGGGCGCGCCCTGCTCCCCCGGGCCTATCAGATCCTCAATGTGCTGGACGACACACGCAGGGCCCTGAGCAACCTTTCCGGCGACATCAGCGGCCGCCTGACCCTGGCCACCAGCCACCACATCGGCCTGCACCGCCTGCCGCCGCTGTTGCGCGCGTTCACCAAGGCCTACCCGCAGGTGGCGCTGGACATCCAGTTCCTCGATTCGGAAGTGGCCTACGAGGAGATCCTGCATGGCCGTGTCGAACTGGCGGTGATCACCCTGGCCCCGGAAACCGCGCTGCCGGTGCAGGCGGTGCCGGTATGGAACGACCCGCTGGACTTCGTCGCCGCGCCGGAACACCCCCTGGCCCGCGACAAGACCATCTTCCTGCCCGACGTGGCGCGGCATCCGGCGGTCTTCCCCGGCGGCAACACCTTCACCCACCACATCGTCCGCCGCATGTTCGAGGCCGAGGGCCTGACACCGAACATCGCCATGAGCACCAACTACATGGAAACCATCAAGATGATGGTCTCCATCGGCATCGCCTGGAGCGTGCTGCCGCGCACCATGCTCGACGACTCGGTGGTGCGCCTGCCGTTGCAGGACATCCAGCTGTCCCGCCAGCTCGGCTACATCCTGCACACCGAACGCACCCTGTCCAACGCCGCCAAGGCCTTCATGGCCCTGCTCGACGCCCAGCGCGACAACCTTGCGTACCTGTAACGGCAAAGGCTAAGTTCAGGCGCACTGCATAAATACAGGGTCGGGAAGACGCCGGCAGCGGTCCGTCATTCACCGACCCGATCATCTGCCCGATCGCCGGAAAGGGGCGCGCATGCGCAAAGCCAGTGACCCGAATCCTCCGCTTCCCCATATCCCCGCCCTCGACCCCATCGCCTTCGAGCAATCCTGGCAGGACGCTCCCAGCCTGCTGGCCGCACTGAACGGCGCACGGCTGGGTGCCTGGTCCTGGGATATCGACAGTGGCCGGGTCAGCTGGTCCCGCGGCGCCCAGGCACTTTTCGGCCTCGACCCGCACCAGTCGCTGAGCGAAGCGGTCGACTACATCCAGCTGATTCCGGAAGACGATCGCGGCGAAGTGCTGCGGCAGTTTCGGGAAGCCCTGGCCGGGCGCCAGGCCGAGCGCGCATTGCGCCACCGCATCCGCTGGCCGGACGGCAGCCTGCGCTGGCTGGAAGTCAGCGGCAGCCTGCAGCCGCAGGCCGGCGGCAGGCAACAGATGATCGGGGTGATACGCGACGTCACCACGCAACAGCAACGCGCCCAGGATCTCGCCAGTTCCCAACGGCGCTACTCCAGCCTGTTTCACCTGAGCCCCGACGTGGTACTGCTGGTTCGCCTCAGCGACAGCCTGATAGTCGAAGCCAACCAGCATTTCGAAAACCTGCTCGGCTGGCCGGTTTCCGAAACCATCGGCCGCACCACCCTCGAACTGGGTATCTGGCACGACCTCGGCCAGCGCGAATGGCTGCACCGCAATG
The DNA here is from genome assembly GCF_042656385.1 of Pseudomonas sp. GCM10022186. Classification (NCBI taxonomy): domain Bacteria; kingdom Pseudomonadati; phylum Pseudomonadota; class Gammaproteobacteria; order Pseudomonadales; family Pseudomonadaceae; genus Pseudomonas; species Pseudomonas sp. GCM10022186. The sequence goes on along the minus strand of NZ_JBHSOU010000009.1, from coordinate 8,973 downwards.
CCCGCGGCAGCAGCGCTCCGCTCTGCCAGGAAGTGAAACTGCGCACCCGCGCCGGCGGCGTTCTCGACGGCGTGCTGTCCAGCCAGTACATCGAACTGGAAGGCCAGCCCTACCTGATCAGCACCTTCCTCGACACCACCGAACGCAAGCGCGCCGAGCATGCCCTGCGCATCAGCGAAGAGAAGTTCGCCAAGGCCTTCCGCAGCACTCCGGACGCGGTGGTGATCACCGATCGCGCCAGCGGTCGCTTCATCGAGGTGAATGCCGGCTTCGAGCGCCAGTTCGGCTGGAGCAAGGACGAAACCATTGGCCGCAGCTCCCTGGAGCTGGGCATCTGGGAAGACCCGGCGCAACGCCAGGTGATGCTCGACACCCTCCAGCGGGACGGCAGCCTCAGGGATCTGGAAGTCAAGCTGAAACACCGCGACGGCCAGCTCGGCATCTGCTTGCTCTACGGCGAGGAGATCGAACTGGACGGCCGCACCTGCCTGGTGTTGACGGCCCGCGACATCACGCGGCAACGCGCCCAGGAAAAGGCCCTGGACGAAAGCCGGGAACGTCTGACCCTGGCCCTGGAGTCCGCCGAACTCGGCACCTGGGACTGGCATATCGCCGATGGCATGCTCTATGGCTCCGCCCGCGCCTCGGCCCTGCATGGTCTGGACGAGAAGCCTTTCGAAGGGGAGTTCCGCGAGTTTTTCGTCTGCGTGCCGGAGGAGGACCGCCAGAGCATGCGGCGCGCCTACCAGGAACTGCTGGAGGGGCGTGGCAACGAATACCAGGTGACCTATCGCAGCCGCTTCAGCGATGGCGAGGTGCACTACCTGGAAAGCACCGCCAGGCTCTACCGCGACGAGTCAGGTCTTCCCTTGCGCATGACCGGCATCCTCATGGACATCAGCGAGCGGGTGCGCCGCGAACAGCGCCTGGCGGCCTCGGAGGAGAAATTCGCCACCCTGTTCCAGGCAAGCCCGGACCCTATCTGCGTCTCGCGCATCCGCGACGGTGTATTCATCGAAATCAACCCCAGCTTCAGCGAAGTGTTCGGCTGGCAACCGGAGCAGATCATCGGCCGCAGCGGCCGCGAGGCGAATTTCTGGGCCGAGCCCGAGCAGCGCAAGCAGCTGTTCGGCGAGCTGCTGCGCGACCAGGGCCTGGACAATGTCGAGGCGCGCTTCCTGACCCGTGGCGGCCGCGTGCTGACCTGCGTGGTATCCAGCCGCTTCATCCGCGTCGAGCGCCAACTCTGCATCACCACCACCTTCCGCGACATCACCGCGCGCCAGCAGGCCGAAGCTGCCCTCAAGGCCAGCCAGGAGAAGTTCGCCAAGGCATTCCACTCCAGCCCCGACGCCATCACCATCACCGAGCGCGATACCGGCCGCTACATCGAGGTCAACGAGGGCTTCTGCCGCCTGACCGGCTACCGCGCGGAAGAGGTGCTGGGTCGCACCGCCGGCGAGATGAAGATCTGGGCACGACCGCAGGAACGGGACCAGATGATCGAACTGCTCCAGCGCAATGGCCGGGTGCACCACCTGGAGATGCTCGGCCAGCACCGCGACGGCAGCCAGAAGGTAGTGGAGGTCTCGGTGGAGCAGATCGACCTCGAGGGTACGCCCTGCCTGCTACTCACCGCCCGCGACGTCAGCGCCCTGAAGGACGCCCAGGCGCAGATCCGCCACCTGGCCTACCACGACCCGCTGACCAACCTGCCCAACCGCGCCCTGCTGACCGACCGCCTGACACAGCAGATCGCCCTGCTGCAACGCCACCATATGCGCGGCGCCCTGCTCTTCCTCGACCTCGACCACTTCAAGCACATCAACGACTCCCTCGGCCATCCCCTGGGCGATGCGGTGCTGCAAATGGTCACCGCCCGCCTGGAGGCCAGCGTGCGGCTGGAAGACACGGTTGCGCGCCTGGGCGGCGACGAGTTCGTGGTACTGCTCACCGGCCTGGAGGGCAGACGCTCCGAGGTCACCCGCCAGGTTCGCGTGATCGCCGACAAACTGCGCCAGCTACTGGCCGAACCCATGCTGCTGGACGGCCACCGCCTGCAGGTCACGCCGAGCATCGGCATCGCCCTGATCCCTGACCACGGCGCCAGCCCGGCGGACCTGCTCAAGCGCGCCGACATCGCCCTGTACCGCGCCAAGGACTCCGGCCGCAACGCCATCCAGATTTTCCGCAGCACCATGCAGGACGCCGCCAGCGAGCGCCTGCGACTGGAGAGCGACCTGCGCCTGGCGCTGGCCCGTGGCGAGTTCGAGCTGCACTTCCAGCCCCAGGTGGATGCCCGCGACAACCGCGTGGTCGGCGCCGAGGCCCTGCTCCGCTGGCAGCACCCCACCCTCGGCGCGCAATCGCCGGCGCAGTTCATCCGGGTGCTGGAAGAGAGCGGGCTGATCCTGGATGTGGGTGCCTGGGTGCTGGCCGAGGCCTGCAACGCCTGCGAACAACTGGTGGCCGAGGAACTGGCCGATGCCAGCGACTTCAGCCTGTGCGTGAACATCAGCCCCCGCCAGTTCCGCCAGAGCGACTTCGTCGAACGGGTCGAGCGCAGCCTTGAACGGGTCCGCCTGCCGGCACGGATGCTGAAGCTGGAAATCACCGAAGGTGTCGTCATCCAGAACCTGGACGACACCGTCGGCAAGATGCGTCGCCTGAAGAAGCTGGGGGTGAGCTTCGCCATGGACGATTTCGGCACCGGCTACTCGTCGCTGACCTATCTCAAACGCCTGCCGGTGGACGCCCTGAAGATCGACCAATCCTTCGTCCGCGAGGCCAGCAAGGACCCCAACGATGCCGAGATCATCCGCGCCATAGTGGCCATGGCCCGCAGCCTGGGGCTGGAAACCATAGCCGAGGGCGTGGAGCGCGTCGACCAACTGGCCTTTCTCGAGCAGCAGGGCTGCCACCTCTACCAGGGCTACCTGTACAGCAAGCCGCTGCCCCTGGCCGAGTTCCGCGCCCTGCTGGCCCACAGCCTGCAGCGGTCAACGCCAGTCTGAAACCCTTGATGGTGCGCATGGCGCACCCTACGCCAAGGTCGTGCCCGACAGGGTGCGCCGTGCGCACCGAAACCCGGGTGCCGAGGCGAAACACGCCAATGAAAAAGGGCGCCCGCAGGCGCCCTCTTCCGGTTTCAGTGGGTGACCATCAGTTTTCCAGCACGGCGCGCTGCCCGTTGATCGGGATGCGCTTGGCCTTGGCCTCTTCCGGTACCACGCGCACCAGGTCGATGTTCAGCAGGCCATTCTGCAAGGCGGCACCCCTGACCTCGATATGGTCGGCCAGGCGGAAGGACAGCTTGAACGCGCGCTGGGCGATGCCGTGGTGCAGGTAGGTGACGGCGTCGTCGGTCTTCTCGCGCTTGCCGCCGCTGACCGCCAGCACGCCACGCTCGACCTGCAGGTCCAGGTCTTCTTCCTGGAAGCCGGCCACGGCTATGACGATGCGGTACTGGTCGTCGCCATGCTTCTCGACGTTGTAGGGCGGATAGGTGCTGCCGGACTCATTGCGCAGGGCCGACTCGAACAGGTCGTTGAAGCGGTCGAAGCCCACGGAATGACGGAACAGGGGGGCGAGAGAGAATGCAGTGCTCATGATGATCTCCTGAATAATCAGCAAGTGTTTCGATCGCGGGACCCGACTTCGGCATCCCGCAGTAACCTAGATAGGGACGCCCGAACGCAATTCAAGTCTTCGAGGACATTTCATGCAGAAAGTCATGCTGATCACCGGTGCCAGTCGCGGCATCGGTGCCGCCACCGCCCGGCTCGCCGCACAGCGCGGCTACGCCCTGGGCATCAATTACCGCCAACAGCGGGAGGCGGCCCTGGCACTGGTGCGCGAGATCGAGGGGGCGGGCGGCCGCGCCCTGGCCCTATGTGCCGATGTCGGCGACGAAGCCCAGGTAGTGGCGATGTTCGAACGCCTGGACCGGGAATTCGGCAGGCTGGATGTGCTGGTGAACAACGCCGGCATGCTGGAACGGCAGATGCGCCTGGAAGACATGGATGCCGCCCGCTTCGAGCGCGTGCTGAGGGCCAATGTGATCGGCAGCTTCCTCTGCGCCCGGGAAGCCATCAAGCGTATGTCCACGCGCCATGGCGGCCCGGGTGGCGCCATCGTCAACCTGTCCTCCATCGCCGCCCGCATCGGCGCGCCCAACGAATACATCGACTACGCAGCCGCCAAGGGCGCCGTCGACAGCATGACCCTGGGCCTGGCCAAGGAACTGGCCAGCGAGGGGATTCGCGTCAATGCCGTGCGGCCGGGGGTGATTCGCACCGAAATCCATGCCAGCGGTGGCGAACCGGACCGGGTCGAGCGGGTGCGCCAGGCCGTGCCCATGGGACGCGGTGGCGAGGCGGAGGAAGTGGCCAGCGCGATTCTCTGGCTGGCCAGCGAAGAGGCCTCCTATACCAGCGGAGCCTTACTTGATGTGGCGGGCGGGCGCTGACCCCCTGCCCTCACAAGCGCCTCAGACGGCCTCGGCCCATTCCCGCTCCAGGTGCGGCACCCCGAGCAGCCCATCGATCCGCGCGCAGTCGTTCTCCCGGCGCACCTCGGCGAACAGCGCCACCGCCTCGGGATAGCTACGGGTGAGCATGCCCAGCCATTGCTTCAGGCGCCCCGGCGCATAGCGCGGCGCCAGCTTGCGCCGGGCCTGGCGCCAGAAGTCCTGGAGCAGCGGCCGGAGCTCGCCCCAGGTCATTTCCCGCACCGGCTCGCCCGAGCGCGCAGCGGCGATCTGCCGCGCCAGGTCGGGGCGCGAGACCAGGCCGCGGCCAAGCATGATGTCTTCCACGCCGCTCACCTCGCGGCAGCGACGCCAGTCGTCCAGGGTCCAGACCTCGCCATTGGCGAAAACCGGCACCTTGACCGCTTCCTGCACCCGCGCCACCCACTCCCAGTGCGCCGGCGGCTTGTAGCCCTCGACCTTGGTCCGCGCATGCACCACGATCTGCTGCGCGCCTCCTTCGGCCAGGGCCCGTGCGCAGTCCAGGGCGCCATCCGGGCTGTCGAAACCGAGACGCATCTTCGCTGTCACCGGGATGCCCGCCGGCACCGCACGGCGCACCTCGCAAACGATGGCATGCAGCAGTTCCGGCTCCTTGAGCAACACGGCGCCGCCACGGGACTTGTTCACCGTCTTCGCCGGGCAGCCGAAGTTGAGGTCGATCACAGGGGCGCCCAGTTCACAGGCGAAGGCAGCGTTATCGCCGAGGCAGACCGGGTCGGAACCCAACAGTTGCACACGCATCGGCGTACCGGCGCGGGTGCGCGCGCCCTCGGCCAGTTCCGGGGCCAGCTTCTCGAAGGTGCTGGCCGCCAGCAGGCGGTCGCAGACCCGGATGAATTCGGTCACGCACCAGTCGATGCCGCCGACACGGGTCAGCACATCACGTAGGATCTCGTCGACCAGCCCCTCCATCGGGGCCAGGGCGATTTGCATGGATGACAGGCTCGCAGGAAAAAAGGCGCGTAGTTTACGCAGCATGACGGACGGCGAATATCCCGGGGAGCATCCGGCGGGACTGGCGGTCGAATTCTCACCGATTCGGCGCAGGAGAACTGCCAGGATGAATTCCCTCGTACCCGTCCTTGCCGCGCTTACACTGGCCACCACAGCGGTATTCGCCGCCAGCGAAGCGATCATGTCGCCCCCGCTGCAACCGGCGCCGGACGCCTTTGGCGAACTGCTGGTCAGCCGCGATGAGAACGCCCCGAACGCCTGCGACATCGACCTTTACGTACAGGACGAGCTGGTGGCGCAAATAGCCCCCGGCCAGTCGGTGAGCATTCCCGTGCTCGCCGGCGAGGTGACCCTGCGGGTCAGCCCGAAGGGCTCGGGCCATTGCACGGATCAGCCCGACAGCGGCGCACAGTCGGCCATCATCCAACCCGGCGAGATCCGCCACCTGCGCATCGTGCAGAACGAGGGCGAGGTATTCCTCGCACCGGCGGCGGACTGAGCCTCAGAGCTCCAGCGGGAACGGCGGTTGCACGGCCCGCCCATAGCCTTCGATGAACTCCACCGGCATACGCTTGGGCCTGCCACTGGAGAGTTCGATGCAGACGAAGGTGGTCCTGGCCCGCAGCAGGGTTGTGCCATCTCCCGGGCGCAGCAGCTGGAAACGCCGGTCCATCTTCAGGCGCTGGTCCGATTCGACGATCCAGGTGGCCATCTGCAGCTCCTGATCCTCGTAGGCCGCGGCCAGGTAGTCGATTTCATGCCGCAACACGGCCATGGCGCGGTCCAGGCGGCGGTATTCGGCCAGGTCCAGGCCCAGGCTCTGGGAATGGCGCCAGGCGCAGCGCTCCAGCCAGCTGACGTAGACCGCATTGTTGGCGTGGCCGAGACCGTCGATGTCCTCCGCGACAACCTTGATATCGATGACGAAAGGATCGGGCATATCCCAGTTCATGAATGGAGCTCCAGGCTGCTGGCCAGTTCGCGGGCTTCGGCGGCGAGTTGGGTGATCTGGTCCCAAGCGCGGGCGCGAATCAGGCTGGACGGCGCGATCCAGGTGCCACCGACGCAGACCACGTTGGGCAGGCGCAGGAAGCTCAGCAGGTTGTCCGGAGTCACACCGCCAGTGGGGCAGAAACGGATGCCGGTGAAGGGGCCCTTGAGGCTTTTCAGCATCTTCACGCTGCCATTGCCATTGGCCGGGAACAGTTTCAGCGAGCGGTAGCCGTACTCCAGCGCCAGCAGGACCTCGGACGGCGTTATCACGCCGGGCAGGTAAGGCAGGCCGGAGTCCTCGGCAGCCGCCGCGAGGCGTTCGGTGCAGCCCGGGCTGACGGCGAAATGCGCTCCGGCGTCGCGCGCCTCGATAAATTGTTCGGTGTGGATCAGGGTGCCCGCCCCCACCAGCAGGTCCGGGAACTCCTTGCGGATCGCCGCCAGCGCATCCAGCGCGCGCGGCGTACGCAGGGTCACTTCCAGCACTTCCACGCCCCCAGCGCTCAGCGCCCCCGCGAGGTCCAGGGCGAGCCCGGTATCCTCGATCACCAGCACGGGCAGAACCGGTCGCGCCCGCTGCAGCACCACATCCATCGTCAGGCTCATCTCAGCTCTCCCATTGCAATGTTCCCGACCCCGTGTCCCGGGTCAGCGAACCTGGGAAGTAGAGCACTGACGGCAGGTCACCTGCCAGCCCCACCGAGGCTCAACGCAGGACGTCCATCGCGATGCGGGGCTCACCAACCTGTGCCAGCAACCCGAGCACCGCCGCGATCAGCCGGGCGTCGGCCAGCAGACGCTGATGGCCGCCCTGCTCCAGGCGCAGCAATTGGCTGTCGAACCAGGCATCGTGGATTACCCGGGCATCACCCACCGGAACCACCGGGTCATCCTCGGCATGAACCACCAGGCCGGGAATGTCCAGCTGATAGCGCTGTACATCCAGCTGCGCCGCCAGAATACCCGCATGGCTTTCCACCTGACTGACGAAATGCGCCCTCGCCCTGGGCGGCAGCCCCATGAAGCTGGCGAAGCTCCGCAACGGCCCCAGAATGCGGCTTGGCGCGGAAATGCTCACCAGGGCCCTGGCACGCAGCCCCATCTGGCTGGCCAGCAAGACGCTCGCGCCGCCCATGGAATGCCCGATCACCGCCTGCAATGGCGGCAGCTCGCCGGCGGCCTCCAGCAAGGCCCGGGCGAAGAGCACCACATTGGCTTCGCGCCCCGGCGAGCGGCCATGGGCAGGAGCATCCAGCGCCACCACGCCGTAGCCCGCCCCGACCAGGGCCTCGATCAGGCTGGCGAATTGGGTGGGACGTCCTTCCCAGCCATGCATCAACAGTACGGTCGGACCACTGCCCCAGCGCAAGGCGGACAGGCCGAAGCGCAGGGTTATCCGCTCGGAGCTGCCGAGCAGCGGCATTTCCCAGTCCCGCGGGGGCAGGTTGCGCGGCGTCATGAACTGGCGGCGCATGCGCCGGGCGATAGTCTTCGGCGCCAGGCGGCCCAAAGTGGCATGGAGTCCGCGGATCAGGCTCAGGTTGTTCATGGTTCCGTTCCTCAGATGACCGCCGACTTGGCGGCACGCAGTACTCGATCGGACAGCTCGCTCTCACCCAGGGCTCGAGCCAGGGCCATGCCACCCACCATCAGGACGATGTCGGCAAGAGCCTTGTCGACCTCCTCGGGGCGCTCGCACATCTGGGCACTGAGCAGCTCCAGATGCTCCGCCAGCAGCTCCCTGTATGCTCCCGGCAGCTGCGGCACCGCACTCAAGGAACTGGGCAGCGGGCAGCCTGTGCGATTGGCGTCCCGGTGCTTGCGCGACAAGTAGAAGCCAGCGGCCAGCGCGCGCCGTTCCTTGCCGGGAAGACGCGGGTCGACCAGCGCCATCAGGTCGCGGCGCTTGCGCAGCAGCTGCTCGAAGACTTCCAGCATCAGCGCATCCTTGCTGCCGAAATGGGCGTAGAAGCCACCCACCGTAAGCCCGGCGGCGGCCATCACATCCGCTACGCCGGGCTCCTGCGGGCCGTGCTGCAACAAGGCTGAAGCGGCAGCCTGCAGAATGCGCTCACGGGTCTGGGCCTTTTTGTCACTCATGACGACCTCCCATAAAATTACACATATAATATTATATGCGTAATTCAAACTGACAAGCCGGCTGCTGCACCATTCGTCGGCGTCGATTTTTTCAAGGGAGGGAAAAACAAAAGGGCCATCCCAAGCTGGAATGACCCTTGAAAAGCCCGCAGTGCGGGAAACTTGAAAGTGGCGTCCCCTAGGGGACTCGAACCCCTGTTACCGCCGTGAAAGGGCGGTGTCCTAGGCCACTAGACGAAGGGGACAGAACCTTCGAACAGCAGGGCCAGCACCAGGCTGACCCTGAGCGATGCATGCGCATCGAATTGGTGGAGCTAGACGGGATCGAACCGTCGACCTCTTGCATGCCATGCAAGCGCTCTCCCAGCTGAGCTATAGCCCCGAATCGCTTCGGC
>NZ_JBHSOU010000008.1:0-36855 GCF_042656385.1 Pseudomonas sp. GCM10022186 | reverse complement strand
TTCTTTTCTACTCAACCGCTTGCGCTTCCGATCCGATTCACTCTTCTCGTCAGCGGGAGGCGAATTCTACAGCGTTCAAACCCGCTGTCAACACCTCTTTTTCCGCCTCATCCGCCAGAAGCGAACACTTCGAAGCAGAACCTTCCGACACCCTCACCAATCACTTAACTCGTTGATTCTCAAGGAGTTTTGTTTGGCGACCGCGCCGGAAGTGGTGCGCATTATAGGGATGCAAAAGCTGCCGTCAACCATTAATTGAAATCTTTTTGTCATCCCTCCTGAGCACCGCGAACACCCTCGGCAAGAGACGCACCAACGGCGGTGCCCGCAATAGCATGAGCAGAGCACCAGCAACGGCGTAGCCGGACCACTCGGCCATGTCCGCACGCACGACCCAGAGCATGTGCAGCAACGCGATGGCCAGAATTGCGTAAACCAGTCGATGCAACCGCTTCCAACGCTTACCCAGCCGCCGGACGCTGAATCGGTTGGACGTGACGGCCAGAGACAGCAAGCCACAGAAGCCCAAGGCCCCCACGAAGATGTAAGGACGCTTGCCCAGGTCGATCAGCAACTGCTGCATATCCAGGCCGAGCAGGAATACGGCGTAGGCGCTGATGTGCAGCACCACGTAGGTAAAGCACCAAAGCCCCAGTTGCCGACGCCCCGCTACCCAACCGCCCCAGCCGGTCAACTTCTGCAGCGGCGTCATGGACAGGGTGATCAGCAGGAACCAGAGTGCCCCGAGGCCGAGTCGGTCGACCAGCACCTTGCCCGGGTCAGGCCCCAGGGCGAAGATCCACGCCTGATACAGCCAGAGCCCAACCGGAATTGGCGCCACAAGAAATATGAAAAGTCTCCAGAGCCTGAAACGCATCAGTAGTACTTCCTCAGGTCCAGCCCGGTATAGAGGCTGGCCACTTCGTCATAACCATTGAACATACGCGTCGGCACTATGTTCGGACTGAACAGCCCGCTGGGAAGGCGCCGCTCGTGGGCCTGGCTCCAGCGGGGATGATCCACTTCGGGATTGACGTTCGAATAGAAGCCATATTCCTCCGGCGCGATGGACTCCCAGGTGGTGCGCGGCTGCTCGCTGACCAGACTGATCCGCACGATGGACTTGATGCTCTTGAAGCCGTACTTCCAGGGCACCACCAAGCGCAGCGGCGCGCCGTTCTGGTTGGGCAGCACGCGACCGTACATGCCAACTGCCAGAATAGTCAGCGGGTGCATGGCCTCGTCCAACCGCAAGCCTTCCACATATGGCCAGTCGATCAGGGAAAAGCCGGAGCGCACCCCGACCATTTCCTCCGGCGCCAGACGGGTCTCGAAGCTGACGTACTTCGCCTTGCTCGTAGGCTCGACACGCCTGAGCAAGTCCGCGAGAGGGAACCCCAACCAGGGGATGACCATGGACCAGGCCTCGACACAGCGCAGCCGGTAGATGCGCTCCTCCAAACCATGGGGCTTGGCGAGGTCTTCCACCGAATAGGTACCCGGCTTGCCCACCTCGCCATCTATACGCACCGTCCAGGGCTCTATGCGCATTTTCTCCGCGTAACGCGCCGGGTCGCCCTTGTTGGAGCCGAACTCGTAGAAATTGTTGTAGTGGGTCGCATCGCGGAAGGGGGTGACCGACTCATTACCCGGCGTCACCGCCTGCCAGCGGGTGGCAGGGAGTTTCTCGGAGAACCAGGCGGGTGCCTGGGCAGCCTCGACATCCGGATAGGCAGAAGCATCCTGGGCGCGAACCGGCAATACCGCCATGGTCGCCAGACCACCTGCAGCGGCGAGGAGGCGGCGACGGGAGAGGTAGAGGGATTCAGGGGTGACTTCGTGCTCGCGGCAGGCGGACGAAGGGGGGATCTGGATCAGCATGACGGCTCCGCAACTCGGGCTGGAATGCCCAGTAGACTGCGGAGCCGCGAGGAAATTACATCACTCGACCTGCTTGCGGCGGCGCAGCTGGAGCAAGTATTGCACCGGGCCGGATGCGGCGTAAGCCAGGAAGATCAGCAGGAGGATGCGCGGCGGATCGCTGAAGACCACGGCGAAGGCCAGCACTACTACCAGGATCGCCACGAAGGGAACGCGCCCCTTCAGGTCCAGGTCCTTGAAGCTGTAGAACTTGAGGTTGCTCACCATCAGCATGCCAGCCAGGGCGACCAGCAGGGCGACGATGAACGACATGTTCGAGCCCTTGATACCGAAGTCGCTGAAAGCCCAGACGGTGCCTGCAACCACGCCCGCAGCCGCCGGGCTGGCGAGTCCGATGAAATAACGCTTGTCCACCTTGCCGATCTGGGTGTTGAAGCGCGCCAGGCGCAGGGCCGCACCCGCCACATAGATGAAGGCGACGGTGAGACCGACGCTACCCAGGCCGCTCAGGGCCCATTCGAAGGCCAGCAGGGCAGGCGCGACGCCGAAGGCGACCATGTCCGACAGCGAGTCATACTCGGCACCGAAGGCGCTCTGGGTATTGGTGAGACGCGCGACCCGGCCATCGAGGCTGTCGAGCACCATCGCGACAAAAATGGTGGCGGCAGCCACCGAGAAATTGCCGCTCATGGCGTTGACGATGGCGTAGAAGCCGGCGAACAGGTTAGCGGTGGTGAACAGGTTGGGCAGCAGGTAGATACCGCGATGCCGAACCTTGCGCCCTTCCGCATCCTGGCCTTCCTCGACGTGCTCGTCGATGGGCAGCAGGCTGTCATTTTCAGTGGGCTGATTCGGTTCTTCGGGGCGTTCACTCATGAACAACATCCTTGCAACGAATACGAAATGTAGTGGGCGGGCTCTGGGATGCGCCACCCGGCAAACAGGCTTTATACCAGAACCCCGCTGCCATAACGAAAGAACGCGGCCGAGGCCGCGTTCCTTCTGGATCGGAAAAGACCTTAGTTCCTGGCCTTGTCGACGATCTTGTTGGCAGCGATCCACGGCATCATCGCACGCAGACGCTCACCGACCTGCTCGATCGGGTGGGCCGCGTTGTTGCGACGGTACGCGGTCATCGAAGCGTAGTTGGAGGCACCTTCCTGGATGAACATCTTGGCGTATTCGCCGTCCTGGATGCGCTTCAGGGCGTTGCGCATGGCCTGACGGGATTCGGCGTTGATGACCTCCGGACCGGTTACGTACTCACCGTACTCGGCGTTGTTGGAGATCGAGTAGTTCATGTTGGCGATGCCGCCTTCGTACATCAGGTCGACGATCAGCTTCAGCTCGTGCAGGCACTCGAAGTAGGCCATTTCCGGCGCGTAACCGGCTTCGACCAGGGTTTCGAAACCGGCTTTCACCAACTCGACGCAACCACCGCAGAGAACGGCCTGCTCACCGAACAGGTCGGTTTCGGTCTCGTCCTTGAAGGTGGTTTCGATGATGCCGGTACGGCCGCCGCCCACGCCGCAAGCGTAGGACAGGGCGACGTTCTTGGCATTGCCGGAAGCGTCCTGGTAAATGGCTACCAGGTCAGGAATGCCGCCGCCCTTGACGAACTCGGAGCGAACGGTGTGACCCGGGGCTTTCGGCGCGATCATGATCACGTCGAGGTCGGCACGCGGTACGACCTGGTTGTAGTGGATGGCGAAGCCGTGGGCGAAGGCCAGGGTGGCACCCTTCTTCAGGTTCGGCTCGACTTCTTCCTTGTACAGCTTGGACTGGAACTCGTCCGGGGTCAGGATCATGACCAGGTCGGCGGCGGCAACGGCTTCCGGCACGCTCTTGACGGTCAGGCCATGGGCCTCGGCCTTGGCAACGGTGGCGGAGCCGGCACGCAGGCCGACGGTCACATCAACACCGGAATCCTTCAGGTTGCAGGCATGAGCATGGCCCTGGGAACCGTAACCGATGATGGCAACTTTCTTGCCCTGGATGATCGAGAGGTCACAGTCTTTGTCGTAATAAACTTTCATGTTTCTGACTCTTTTATAACGAAAGGGATGAGGTGCGCGCACCGCGACAAGGGCACATTAAGCGATCTGATCCATTGCGTAAAATGATATATTCGCAACGCAATGTACCGATATGCGAAACGCTCATGGACAGCCATTCCCTCAAGCTCTTTCTTTCCCTGGCAGACAACCTGCACTTCGGCAAAACCAGCCGCGAGCAGCATGTCAGCCCCTCCGCGCTCAGTCGCAGCATCAAGCAACTGGAGGACGAACTCGGCGCACCACTGTTCGTGCGCGACAGTCGCTCGGTTCAGCTGACCCGCGAGGGACAGCAGTTCCGCGAATACGCGAGCGAGGTCATGAGCGGCTGGCATGCCATCCGCCAACGACTCATGCAGGACCAATTGGACCTGCACGGCGAACTCTCCCTGTATTGCTCGGTGACGGCGAGCTACAGCTTCCTCTACGACATTCTGAGCAGCTTCCGCCTGGACTACCCCCGCATCGAAATGAAGCTGCACACCGGCGACCCCGCAAGGGCCGTCGAGCGAGTGCAACAAGGGCTGGAGGATCTTGCCATCGGTGCCCGACCCGACAACCTGCCAGCCGGCGTCGACTTCCAGTCGATTACCCGCTCGGAGCTGCGCTTCATCGGCCCACAGTCACCTCAACTGCTGACAGAAGAACAACGGAGGCAGCCCACGGCGCAGAGCTGGAAGGACGTGCCGATGATTCTCTCGGAAGAAGGCCTGGCCCGGACCCGGACCGACCGCTGGCTGAAAAGCCATGGCATCAAGCCACGCATCTATGCCCAGGTAAGCGGCAACGAGGCCATCGTCAGCATGGTGAGTCTGGGGTTCGGTATCGGCGTGGTTCCGCAGATCGTGCTCGACAACAGCCCACTGACCGCACGCATCCGTATCTACGATATCCAGCCGCCATTGGCCGCATACGACATCGGCCTGTTCGCCCTGGAAAAACGCCTCAAAGCCCCGCTGATCGCAGCCTTCTGGAATCGCCGCCGGTAAAATCCGGGCAATAAAAACCCCGCACGAGGCGGGGTTTTTTCATGACTGCGATCAGATGGTCAGCACTTTGTCGCCACGGGAGATCCCGGTGACGCCACTGCGTACGGTTTCCAGGATCGAGCTGGTGCCGATGGCCTGGATGAAGCTGTCCAACTTGTCGCTGGTTCCCGCCAGCTGGATCGTGTAGACGCTGGAAGTCACGTCGACGATCTGGCCGCGGAAGATGTCGGTGGTGCGCTTGACCTCGGCACGCTGGGCGCCGGTGGCCTTGACCTTGACCAGCATCAGTTCGCGCTCGATGTGGGCGCTCTCCGACAGGTTCACCAGCTTCACCACTTCGATCAACTTGTTGAGGTTCTTGGTGATCTGCTCGATCACCTCATCGTGGCCGACGGTGGTCAGGGTCAGACGCGACAGGGTCGGGTCCTCGGTCGGAGCCACGGTCAGGCTTTCGATGTTGTAGTTGCGCTGGGAGAACAGGCCAACCACGCGGGACAGTGCGCCCGGCTCGTTTTCCAGCAGCAGGGAAATGATGTGTCGCATGTTCAGGTCCGCTCCGTCTTGCTCAGCCACATGTCACGCATGGCGCCTTCCCGGATCTGCATCGGGTAGACGTGCTCGCTCGAGTCGACCTGGATGTCGAGGAACACCAGACGATTCTTCAGCGAGAACGCTTCTTCCATCTTCGCTTTCAGATCCTTCGGATCGGTCACACGAATACCGACGTGGCCATAGGCCTCGGCCAGCTTGACGAAGTCAGGCAGCGATTCCATGTAGGAGTGCGAGTAACGGCTGTTGTACTGCATGTCCTGCCACTGGCGAACCATGCCCAGCGTACCGTTGTTCAGGTTGACGATTTTCACCGGCAGGTCGTACTGCAGACAGGTGGACAGCTCCTGGATGTTCATCTGGATACTGCCCTCGCCGGTCACGCAGGCGACGTCGGCTTCCGGGAAGCTCAGCTTGATGCCCATGGCCGCCGGGAAACCGAAGCCCATGGTGCCCAGGCCACCGGAGTTGATCCAGCGATTGGGCTTGTTGAAGCGGTAGTACTGCGCCGCGAACATCTGGTGCTGACCCACGTCGGAGGTGATGTAGGCATCGCCCTTGGTCACTTCCCAGAGGGTTTCGATCACGCTCTGCGGCTTGATGATGCTGCCGTCACCCTTGTCATAAGGGAACAGGTCGCCACCGGCGCGCCACTCGTCGATCTGCTTCCACCAGGCGGCGACGGTTTCCTTGTTCGGGGTCTCGCCGATTTCCTTGAGGATCGCGACCATTTCGGACAGCACGCTGTCCACCGGCCCCACGATCGGGATGTCGGCCCTGATGGTCTTGGAAATCGAAGCCGGGTCGATGTCGACATGGATGATCTTGGCGTTCGGGCAGAACTTGGCAGCGCCGTTGATGACACGGTCATCGAAGCGCGCGCCGACGGCCAGGATCACGTCGCAATGGTGCATCGCCAGGTTGGCGGTGTAGCTGCCGTGCATGCCGAGCATGCCGACGAACTGGCGATCGGTACCCGGGAAGGCGCCCAGGCCCATCAGGGTATTGGTGACCGGCAGGTTGAGCATCCTGGCCAGCTCGGTGAGCTGCTCGGATGCATTGCCCATGATCACGCCGCCACCGGAGTAGAGGATCGGGCGCTTGGCGGCCAGCAGCATCTCGGCGGCTTTGCGGATCTGGCCGGAATGGCCGCGAACCGCGGGGCTGTAGGAGCGCAGCTTGACCTTCTTCGGGTAGCTGTATTCGAACTTCTGGGTTGGATCACCCATGTCCTTCGGGATGTCGACGACCACCGGGCCGGGACGGCCGGACTGGGCGATGTAGAACGCCTTCTTGATCACCTCGGGGATTTCCGAGGGATGCTTGATGATGAAGCTGTGCTTCACGATCGGACGGGAGATACCAACCATGTCGGTCTCCTGGAAGGCGTCGGTACCAACCATGTTGCTCGGCACCTGACCGGAAAGGATCACCATCGGGATGGAGTCCATGTAGGCGGTGGCGATGCCGGTGACGGCGTTGGTCGCGCCGGGACCGGAAGTCACCAGCACCACACCGGGCTTGCCGGTGGCGCGGGCGTAACCGTCGGCCATGTGGGTAGCAGCCTGCTCATGACGGACCAGAATGTGGGTCACGTCGTTTTCCTTGAACAGGGCATCGTAGATATGCAGGAGGGCACCGCCCGGGTACCCATAGATGTACTTAACGCCTTCGTCACGCAGCGAGCGGACGACCATCTCAGCGCCAGATAAGAGCTCCACGTTTTTCACCTCTAGAACGCCAGAAAACCGCCCGCGACCGGACGGCCTGAATAGGTTTGCTTGCTAGCAGCGCGTGAGCGACTGGTGGTCGCCGACTACGTCAGCTACTGACTGAACAAGCATTGGGTCCACCCCTGAGAGTTGTTGCGGGGCTTTCCCACCCAGCGCGAGGTAACGCGTTGCGGGTGTTACAGGTCGGCGCGGGTGTGCACCTCATCGTCTGCTACAGCTTCCGACTTGCGGCCGGCCCACTGGAACAGCGAACCCTGGATTCTTCGGATTAGGAACGAACAAGTCAAGTGATCCGTTGCGGAATCTTGCTTGGATTGCTGTGACGCGACGCAGGATCAAGGCTGGTGGCTTTTGGTTATAGTTACCGCAGGATTCTCTGCCATCAGAAGGAAACCGCATGCATCGCATGATTCTCGCCGGCAGCCTGCTGCTGGTAGTGGGCACTTCCGCCATGGCCAGCCAGGTCTACAAATGGGTCGACGCCCAGGGCGTCACCCACTTCGGCGCGCAACCGCCCGAGGGCCAGGCAGCCACCACGGTGAATACCTCGGTCCCCAAGCCGCGCCCGCCATTGCCGCGCCTGGACAGCGAACAGCCCAAGCCCGGGGTCAGCCTGCCGAAGAACGAACCGGTGGGGGACCAGAAGGCCATCGATGAGAAGGTAAAGGCGGAAGTCGCATCCAAGGAGGCGGAACGCCGCAAGTATTGCGAAACCGTCCGCACCAATCTTGCGCAACTGCAGAACAATCCGCGCCTTCGGACGGAAGAGAATGGGGAAGTGCGTCGCCTGAGGGAAGAGGAGCGGCAATCCCGGATCAAGGACGCCGAAAAGGCGATACACGAAAACTGCGAGTGAGGCGAAGCCTCAACTCGCCTGGCCTATCAGCCGATCGAAGGCACCCAGTGCCTCCAGCAGCCCGCCCACCTCGGCAAATCGCTCCCGATAGACTTCCTCCGCCATGGCGCGGATCCCGGACGCATGGGGAAGCTCAAGGTCGTGCTCCAGGATGACCTTCATGCGCGGCAACAGAATCCATTGCAACCACTCCTCGAAGGCCAGGGTATCCACACAGAACGGCGCCTGGCTGGCCAACGCATCCGCGCTGGGCGCCACCTCGCCCCACCAGCCAAGGCTGCGCAGCTCAAGCTCGATGAGCAGGAGCTGGTCGGCCACCGCAGCGCAGCGCGGGTCCATCAGAGGTTGACCTTGGCCCGCTCACGCGCCAGGGCGGCGCCGGACGGGTCGCCCTGACGCTCGCGAGAGCGCGCGATCAGATCCCACAGGCTGGCCTGCATGGCCGGGCGGCCATTGGCGTAGGTCAAGGCGCGACGGGCGAACTGCTCGGCCTGGGCTGCATCCCCCTGGGCCAGTCTCACTTCGGCGAGACGCAAGAGGACCTGGGGCTCGCGGGGGGCAATGCGCTGGGCACGCTCCAGGCTGGCGGCGGCGCCATTGAGATCGCCACCGCCCTGCTGTTGCTGGGCGGTGGTCAACAGCGCCAGCACCGGGCCATCAAGCTGCTCGTCGGCGGAAAGGCCGCCGCCGCTGCTCGGGATGCCGCTCGGCATGCTCGGGGCGGGGGCACTGTAGTTCGGAACGCTGTAGCCGGGAGTGCCATAGGCAGGCGCGCTGGGGGCCGCCGCCGGGCCATTGGTAATGGGGCCGGGGGTAA
The DNA here is from genome assembly GCF_042656385.1 of Pseudomonas sp. GCM10022186. Taxonomy (NCBI): domain Bacteria; kingdom Pseudomonadati; phylum Pseudomonadota; class Gammaproteobacteria; order Pseudomonadales; family Pseudomonadaceae; genus Pseudomonas; species Pseudomonas sp. GCM10022186. Next base: position 27,976 of record NZ_JBHSOU010000008.1, on the reverse strand, counting down.
TGGCGCCACTGGTGATGCTGCCGCTGATGGGCGCGCTGGGTGCCGGAGCCGCAACGGCCGAACCGGAAGCGGCGCCGGGCACCATGACCACCACGCCGGAGTCCTCGGGAACACTGCGCGGCGCGGCGGGGGCCCGATTGTAGCCGCCGCCGCTGGCAGCGCCGTGCTCCAGTTCGGACAGGGGCGCGCCGGAGTCGACCACGGGAATGGCGCCACGCTGCGGGGAAGCACAACCGGCCAGCAGGGTGACTGCCGCAAGGGCGGGAATCCAGGCTTTACTCACGTTTCATCCTCTCGGTTCATTGCATCCACCCGCGAACCCAGTCCATCACCGAGTCCACGGGAGCTCCCAGGCCACAAGGCGCGCCGGGGACGGGTTCGCTGCCACGTATGTAGGGCATCTGCACAGCGCCGGGGCAGCTCGGGTCCGAACCCTGGCCGCTGTGCGGATTGATCCATGCCTGTACCACGTTATCCGGCATCGGCATGTCCAGGGGCAGCGGATCGGCTTTGCGCATGAAGCTGGTCCAGACCTGCAATGCGCCCGTAGCGCCGGTCAGAGGGGTCTTGCCGTTATCATCACGCCCCAGCCAGACCACTGCCAGCAGATCCTGGCTGAAGCCGGCGAACCAGCTATCGCGCGAATCGTTGGTGGTGCCGGTCTTGCCGGCCAGCGTCAGGGACGACGGCAGCTGGCTGTACACCGAACGCGCAGTACCTTCGCGCATCACGCGCTGCATGGCATTTTGCACCAGGTAGATGGCCCCCGGGTCGAAGCGCTGCTGGATCTGGAAGGGATAACGCTTGAGCGGCTCACCCTCGGAGGTCAGCACGCTGCGAATCGCTCGCAGCGGCGTGTTGAAACCGCCATTGGCCAGGGTCTGGTACATGGTCGCCACCTCCATCGGAGTCAGCGCGCCGGCGCCCAGCAACATCGATGGATAGGCCGGCCACTCACGTGAAACGCCCAGTCTCTCGAGAGTTTTGAGCACATTGGGCACGCCCAGTTCCAGGCCGAGCTTGGCAGTCGACAAGTTGTAGGAGTTGGCCAGCCCCTGGTACAGGTAGATGGTGCCATGGGCGCGGCGATCGTAGTTCTGCGGGCGCCAGACCTGGCCATCCTGCCCCTTCACCGAGAACGGCTCGTCGGCGACCCAACTGGTCAGGGTGTACTGGCTGGGGCGCTCCAGCGCGGTGAGGTAGACAGCCGGCTTGATCAGCGAACCGATGGGCCGCACGGCATCCACGGCGCGGTTGAAACCGGCGAAGCGCGGCTGGCGGCTGCCGATCAGCGCCTGGATCTCGCCGGTTTCGGGGTTGCTCACCACCATCGCCGACTCGACCTGGTCCACACCCTTGCGGCCTTCGAGACGCTTCAGCGTTTCGTTCAGCGAGATTTCCGCCTTGGACTGCAGGATGGGGTCGAAGCTGGTGAAGATGCGCAGGCCTTCCTCGGTCAGGTCTTCCTCGCGGTAGTCCTCGCGCAGCTGGCGCTTCACCAGGTCGAGGAAGGCCGGGTAGGAACTGTCCGCCAGGCTGCCACGCTTGGTCACGCCCAGTGGCTTCTGCTTGGCCGCCGCGGCTTCTGCGGGGGTGACCACGCCCTGCTCGGCGAGCAGGTCGATCACCAGGTTGCGCCGCTCCAGGGCGCGCTCCGGGTAGCGGCGCGGGTTGTAATAGGACGGTCCCTTGACCATGCCCACCAGCATGGCGATCTGATGCAGCTTCAGCTCCGAGATCGGCTGGCTGAAGTAATACTGGCTGGCGAGTCCGAAGCCATGGATGGCCCGCTGCCCATCCTGGCCGAGGAACACCTCGTTGAGATAGGCCTCGAGGATTTCGCGCTTGTCGTAATGCAACTCCAGCAGCACCGCCATCATGGCCTCGGTGGCCTTGCGGGAAATGCTGCGTTCGTTGGTCAGGTAGAAGTTCTTCACCAACTGCTGGGTCAGGGTACTGCCGCCCTGGCGCAATTCGCCGGCCGTGGTATTGACCCAGAAGGCTCGGGCGATGGACTTGATGGATACCCCGTGGTGATTGAAGTACTCACGGTCTTCGGTCGCCACCAGGGTTTCCACCAGGTAGGCCGGCACCTGGTCCAGGTTGACCAGCACTCGATCCTCGTGGTGCGCCGGGTAGAGACCGCCGATCAGCAGCGGTTCCAGCCGGGCCACCGCCAGGTTGGCGCCGTTGGCCTGGGTCAGGCCAGCCACGAAGTCGCCGGAGAAACGCACTCGAATCCGTTGTGCCGGTTCGGCGCCTTCGTAGAACTGGAAGCCACGGGTGTTCAGCTCGACGGCACTGCCGGAGACCGCAGCGGCCCCCGGCCCGTTGGACAGGCTCTCACGACGATAGCCCAGGGCATCGAGTTCCTTGACGAAGTCATCCTTGGACAGTTTCAGGCCGACGAAGAGCTCCAGCGGCCGGGCATAGACCTTGGCCGGGACCGTCCAGCGCTTGCCGGAGAATTTCTCCTGCACCACGGCGTCGAGGTAGATGGCGAAACCGGCGAGCAGCACCAGGCCGACCAGGCCCAGTTTGAGGGTCCAGCCAAGCCAGGGGCGGAGACCGCTGGGGCGGCGTTTGGAGCGGGATTTGGGGGATCGGGGACGTGTCATGGCGGCGCATTATACGCACTTTATCCACAGCCAACAGGCGCGGCCTGACGGTTTGCAGCCCGGCGCCCAGAGTCCATAATGCCGGGCTCCGATAGCGCAGTGAACAAGGAATGCCCGTGAGCCAGCCCCTGATAGCCGCCCTGCAGAATCCCGCTCTCTACCCCCATCCGGTGGACGGATTCCAGGTGATCGAGACGCACATATCCTGGGTGCTGCTGACCGGCAGCTACGCCTACAAGATCAAGAAACCGGTGAACTTCGGCTTCCTCGACTTCACCAGCCTCGACGCCCGCCGACACTTCTGCGGGGAAGAGCTGCGCCTCAACCAGCGCCTGACCCGCGACCTCTACCTGGAGGTTCTGCCCATCACCGGCAGCCCCGAGGCACCACAAATCGGCGGTGCAGGCGACGCCTTCGAATACGTACTGAAGATGCGCCAGTTTCCCCAGGCCAATCTGCTCAGCGCACTGCAGGCCCGCGGCGAACTGACGCCCGCCCACATCGACGCCCTGGCGGGCCAGATCGCCGCCTTCCACCTCGCCGCCCCGCAGGTGGCCCTCGACCACCCGCTGGGTACCCCGGACGCAGTGATGATGCCCGTGCGGCAGAACTTCGAGCAGATCCGTCCGCTGCTCAGCGACAAGGCCGACCTGCAGCAGCTGGACGCCCTGGAAGCCTGGGCCGAAAGCAGCCACCAACGCCTCAGGCCACTGCTGGAGCAGCGCAAGCAGGAAGGCTACATCCGCGAGTGCCATGGCGATATCCACCTCGGCAACGCGACCCTGATCGATGGCCAGGTGGTGCTCTTCGACTGTATCGAGTTCAACGAGCCCTTCCGCTTCACCGACGTCTATGCCGACATCGCCTTCATCGCCATGGACCTGGAGGACCGCGGCCTGAAGTCCCTGTCGCGCCGCCTGGTCAGCCAGTACCTGGAGCATACCGGCGACTACCAGGGCCTGGAGCTGCTCAATTTCTACAAGGCCTACCGCGCGCTGGTGCGGGCCAAGATCGCCCTGTTCAGCCTGGCCCACCAGGACGACGCGGTGCAGAAGGCCGCCACCGTCCGCCAGTACCGCAACTATGCCGGCCTGGCGGAAAGCTACAGCGCCATCCCCTCGCCCTTCCTCGCCATCACCCATGGCGTGTCCGGTTCAGGCAAGAGCCACGTCGCCCTGCGTCTGGTGGAAGCACTGGGCGCCATCCGCCTGCGCTCGGACGTGGAGCGCAAGCGTCTGTTCGGTGAGCAGAATGCCGACGCCCAGGGCCTGCAGAGCGGCATTTACAATGCGCAGGCCAGCGCCGCCACCTACCAGCGCCTGAACCAGTTGGCCGGGGCGGCCCTGCATGCCGGGTTCCCGGTCGTCATCGACGCCACCTTCCTCAAGCATGAACAGCGCAGCGCGGCGCGCAAGGTCGCCGAGCGGACCGGTGCGCCCTTCCTGATCCTCGACTGCCATGCGCCGGAAACCGTGATCGAAGGCTGGCTGGCCCAGCGCAACGCCGAAGGCCGCGATCCGTCGGATGCCACCATGGAGGTGGTACGCGCCCAGCTGACCAACCGCGAACCGCTGGACGTGGCCGAACAGGCCCGCAGCAAGCGCATCGACACCGACCAGGAATCCAGCCTCGACAGCCTGGTAGAGCGTATTCGCGCCCACCTGCCCGGCGCTTGAGCCCGTCCATCCCCGCCGCCGCGGTAACCGCCGTGGCGGCTTCTATACTCCCGCCACAGCCGGACAGCTCGGAGCACGTTCCGCGATCGTTGGCGGCCGTCGCCGCAAAGGTGACGCCTTCGCCCGGAAGTTGCGCCCCGGAACCGCCCCTATCGCCAAGGCAGTGATCGTTATCCGTGCAGGGAACGCACGAGGATGGAGCGATAGCACAAGGCCACCCGCCGTGGATGAGCGCTACACTTATCCACAGCCCTGTCCCTCTCGCGCCCGACACATCGCAAGGAGGCTCGATGAACGACGAACTGCAACACATGAAGAACCTGGGCAAGACTTCAGCGCAATGGCTGCATGCAGTCGGCATCCACAGCGCCTCGGACCTTCGCCGGCTTGGCGCCGTCGGCGCCTACAAGGCCGTCAGGGCGCGGGGATTCAGAGCCTCCAAGGTGCTGCTCTATGCAATCGAAGGCGCACTGCTGGATGTCCACTGGAACGATCTGACACCGGGTCACAAGGCGGAGCTGAACCACCAGCTGGATGCGCCAGGCGCCAACAACAAGAGCTAGCTCACAACCTCCGTCGACAGAGATTTACGAGGCAGGCCACGACCCCTATTGTTTCAGGGATCTTCGTGCGCCAAGCCGTTCCAGTCAGTTCAAGGAATTACTGCCATGTACCTACTCGGGGAGCAACCGGCCTACGCCGACCAACTGATCAACAGACTGCAAAGCATCCCCGGGCAGTTGCTCGAGGGGCTGGAACCGGCGGGCCCGGCATTCCGCCTGGATCAGATCGAGGACCTGGCCCCCCTGCTGCCGGCCAACCAGCTGTTCCTGATCGAGAATGGCCTGCTCCACGCCATCGTCGACGAGCGTCCGCTGTTCTACCTGCAGGAAGGCGATCTGGTGGGCCTGCGCCAGGGGATCGACCTGCCGTCCTGCCGCTACAGCAGCGACGAGCCCATCAGCCTACGGCCCTACAGCCGCAACGAGGTGTTCCGCCACATCTACGCCAGCGAGAAGCTCCAGGAACTGTTCATCCAGTACCTGGTGGGCCACACCGCGCTGCTCTCGGACGCCGTGGCCCGCCTGAAGCAGCCGGACGTGCGGCCTTCCACCGGTTTCCAGCACTTCGCCGCGGGCGAGGAACTGATTCGCCAGGGCGATGAGGCCGACCACGTGTTCATCATCATCGAGGGCCATGCCGAAGCCTTCGTCGACGGACAGAAGGTCGGCGACGTGCAAAAGGACGAAATCTTCGGCGCGATGGCCGTGTTCACCCGGGAAAGGCGCAGCGCCACTGTGGTCGCCAGCGAGCCCTGCACCGTGATGGTCATCCCCAAGGAGCAGTTCCTCAGCCTGATGCAGAGCAATCCGCGTATCGCCCACAGCCTGATCGAGAGCATGGCGCGCCGCATCGACCTGCTGAACAAGGAAGTGACCCAACTGCGACTGTCTCCCGAGCGGGCATGACTCAGGAGCCCTGGCACAAGGCCGGGGTTTCTGCTTTCAGGGCGCGAAAATCGTTGGCGGGAGAAAAATCCGAATCAACGCTTGACTCGAAAATGAGAATCGTTATTATTGCCTCAACTGATCGCGAGATCAGCCGGTAAGCTGGGAGACCACGCAGTCGGGCTCTTCAGATTATCTCCTCATCAGGCTAATCACGGTTTTCGACCCGGCAAATTGCCGGGTCTTTTTTTGCTCGCGATTTTCCGTCCCCAGCCCTCAGCGCGCGGGCGCCATCTGCCTGCGCATGTCGGCGCAATGATCGACGGGGGGAAGGGCCGCGGTGTACCAGACGTAATCCGCACTGCCCCGCTCCACCGGTTTGCCCGCCTCGGAGAGAATCAGCACGGCATTGCCCTCCCCCTTGCCCAGATCCGCCAGGTGCAAGGGCACGCCCAGGTCACGGCGCACATGGAAGGCGCCTGCGAACAGCAGCGCCGGCCCCGGTGCGGCCAGCAGACGCTCTGCCATGCGCCGGTCACGTTGCTGCTGCACCGCCAGCATCGCAGGCATCTGGGACTCCGGCAGCAGGCCACAGTGGGATTCGCGAATCTGCTCGAGCAGCGGCCCCTGCACCGCATCGGCGGTGGACAGCGCCCCCTGCAAAGTCGGGCGCTCCCGGTAGATGCGCTTGATCTCGCTACGGCCGAGGTTCGCGGCCAGCAGCGGATAGGGCTGCGTCAGGGCATGCCGTACGATCGGCCCGTAGAGCGTCCAGTCCCAGTTCTCCTGCCAGCCCAGCGCCCCGGGCAGATCCGCCGGCAACGGTCCTTTGCGCACCGCATCCACCTTTGCCTGCTGTTCGGGATCGAGCATCTCCAGCAGCAGGCTGCCCTGCTGATGACGGGCTTCCAGCGCTTGCAACAGCCAGAGTTGCAGCGCGTGGTGGTCCGGGTTGTCGTGCTGCTCCCCGACCAGCACCCGCGGCTCGGCGGCGAGGCGCTCCACCAGTTGCCCCGGGGTCAGTTGCGCGCCGCTGCGCAAATCACGGATCACGCCCAGCTCGGGCCGGTCACGACCTTCGGGGCTTTGCCATTCGGGCAGCGGCGGCAAGCTCTGGCAGGCGGCCAGCAGGCCGAACAGAGAAAGTAGAAGAAGACGCATGGGAGATCCTTGTTCGATTCAGCGGGCGACGATCAGGGGATGGCCTCGCTCCGGGTGGCGCTGCACCAGCACTTCCAGGCCGAACACGGCCTTGAGGGGCTCGGCCTGGAGCACCTGCTCCGGCGGCCCCAGGACATGCGCGCGGCCATCGGCGAGCAGGAGCAGGCGATCGCAGTAGCGCGCGGCCAGGTTCAGGTCATGGAGGATCACCAGCACCGCCACGCCACGCTCGGCGAACGTCCGCACCGCTTGCAGGGTGGTGTGCTGGTGCAAGGGGTCGAGCATGGAGGTGGGTTCGTCCAGCAGCAGCGACTGCCCGGCGGCCCCGGGCCAGAGTTGCGCCAGCACCCGTGCCAGATGGACCCGCTGGCGTTCGCCCCCGGAAAGTGCCAGGTAGCTGCGACCGGCCAGGTGGCTGGCATCCGCCGCCGCCAACGCTTCGGCGACCACCTCGGCATCCCGCTCGCGCCCCGTGTCATGGGGCAAGCGTCCCATGGCCACCACCTCCTCGACCCTGAAAGCGAAGTTCAGGGTCGAGCTTTGCGGCAACACCGCCACACGTCGCGCCCTCTCGGGGCCGCTCCAGTCATCCAGGGTGCGGCCATCCAGGCTGACCCCGCCTGCCGCCGCTGCCACCTCGCCGCAGAGGGCACCGAGCAGAGTGCTCTTGCCGGCTCCGTTGGGCCCCAGCACGCCGAGCACCTCGCCGGGACGCAGCTCCAGGTCGATACCCGCGAGCACCTGCTTGCCGCCACGCAGCACATCCAGTCGTTCCACGCGCAGCATCAGGGGCGGCCTCGCACCAGGAGATAAAGGAAGAAAGGGGCCCCGATCAGCGCCGTGACGATACCGATGGGCAACTCGGCCGGCGCCAGCACCAGGCGCGCCGCCAGGTCTGCCAACAGCATCAGGCTGGCGCCGGCCAGGGCGGAAGCGGGCAACAGGACGCGATGGTCCGGCCCGGCCACCAGGCGAACCAGGTGGGGTACCACCAGGCCGATGAAGCCGATCAGGCCGGCCGCCGCTACTGCAGCCCCCACACCGAGGGCAGTACAGAACACCAGCTCACGCTTCAGGCGCTCCACATCGAAGCCCAGGTGACGCGCCTCGGATTCCCCCAGCAGCAGGGCATTCAAGGCCTTGGCCCGGCGCGGCAGCCAGAGGATCACCACCAGGGTGACGATAAGCAGCGGCCAGAGCCGGGAATAGCTGGCGCCGTTGAGACTGCCCATGTTCCAGAAAGTCAGGCTGCGCAGGGTGGCGTCGTCGGCCAGGTAGGTAAAGAGGCCGATCACCGCGCCCGCCAGCGCGGTCAGGGCGATGCCGGCGAGCAGCATGGTGGCTACGCTGGTCTGGCCATCCCGACGCCCCAGGCGATAGACCAGCAGCGTCACCCCCAGCCCGCCGGCGAAGGCACAGACAGACAGCAGGTAGGGCGCAACGGCCTGCGGCAGCCCCCCCAGCGCGGCACCGCCGACTATGGCCAAGGCCCCACCCAGCGCGGCGCCACTGGATACCCCCACCAGGCCGGGGTCGGCCAGCGGGTTGCGGAACAGGCCCTGCATGGCGACGCCGGACAGCGCCAGCACTGCGCCCACCGCCAGCCCCAACAGGGTACGCGGCAGGCGGATCTGGCCGAGGATCAACTCGGCCTGCTCCAGCCCTTCGCCGGAGAACGGCAGGCCGGCCAGGCGCAGCGCCGCGCGCAGGGTCTCCCCCAGCGGCAGGCTGACGGGGCCCAGTGCCAGGGAAAGCCAGAGGGCCAGCAGCAGGAGGACGCCCAGGAAGATGAACAATGGGCGCGAATGAAGGGAAGCGGTCATGGCTGGCTCGGGGCTTTCTCGGTCAGGGCCGGAGCCGAAGGATAGAGGCCGGCGGACAGCGCGGCCATGCCGTCAGGCACACGCGGCCCCAACCCGCCCACCAACAGCGTCGGGTCCAGGCTGAGCAGGCGCCCCTCGCGAGCAGCGCGAGTAGCGGCCAGGGCCGGGTTCTGCTTGAGCAGCGCCTCGCGCGCGGCATCACCTTCCAGGCGGCGATCGGCAATGACCACCACATCAGGGTCGAGCGCCGCCAGCGCTTCGCTGGAAATGGCCTTGTAGCCCTGGTGATCGGTCAAGTTTTGCCCACCGGCACGCTCGATCAGCCAGGCAGCCGCCGTGTCCTTGCCGGCCGCCAGCGGACTGCTGCCGGAGTGGCCGAGCAGGCACAGCACCCTGGGTGCCCTCTGCGTCTGCTGCGCCTTGGCCACCCACTCGGCCTGGCGCTTCAGACGCTGGCCATACTCGGCGAAGGCCTGGTCGGCACGCGCCTCGGCACCGAGCAAGGAGCCGATCAGCTTGAGGTTCTTTTCCAGGGTGGGCAGATCAGGGGTGGAAGCCATGAGCTCGATTCGCACCCCGGCCGCTCCGATCTGCGCCAGCACCGGCGGCGCCCCCATTTCCTCGGTCCCGACCAGGATGTCCGGACGCAGCGAGAGAATGCCTTCCGCCGCCAGTTGTCGCTGATAGCCGATGCTGGGCAGGGCCTTCAATGACTCGGGGTGCTGGCTGGTGGTATCCACGCCCACCAGCTTGTCCTGCCCGCCCAGGGCGACCACCCATTCACTGACCGAACCGCCGGCGCTGACCCAGCGCCGGGGCAGGGATTCCGCCACGGCCGCCTGGTGGAAGAGCAGAATGCCGGCACAGAGGCCGACCAGCCTGACCACTAGATGCATCGAAAACAACTCCATCGCTGAATGCGGGAAAAACCAACGCCCCGTGCTGACAGGGCACTGGCCTGGATAGGGACGCGATGGTCCCTTGGCGGCTCGAACTCAGAGTGCCGGTGCACTTTCCGCAAGGGCTCGCCAGTCTTCCCGCTCAGGAATACCGGGTTTGCGGGCGCCGAACAATTGCACGACGAGCTGACCTTTAGCATCGAAGGCTTCCCAACTGGTGATCACACCATCGGTGCTGGGCTTGCGAACACGCCACAGCTCGGTCACGCCGGCAGTCTGCAGGTGCAGGCTGAATTCCGGGTCAAGCACGTTTAACCAGGTATCCAGCCACTTCAGGTTGCTGACGGTACCGCTATGGATCTGGATGCAATGAGGGTTGCCGACGAACACCATGATCGGCACCTCGCGCGCCCCGGCCTCTTCCATCAGGCGCGGCAGTTCGGCGGTATCCAGCTTCTCGGCCCACTTGCTGCCAGCCAGGCGCAACGCCTGGGTGCGTTCGGCACCGTGCTTCTTCAGCAGGGCGAAGAAATGGTGGGTGTCCTTCAGCGTCGCCCAGCCTTCGCGCAGGGAATCGACATCGATTTCCGCATCGGGACGGGCCTGGGCGGGTTCCGGCTGCGGCCGCAGATCGAGCTCGTCGCTCTGCTCCTCGGCACGGAAGCGCTCCACCAGGGGTTCCCAAGCGGCGAGCTCGCTGTCTTCAGTCAGAAATACCTTGTGCACTGCTGTGCCCTGCTGGTCGAAGATCTGGACGCTGCGCCGGGTACCCCGCGGGCTTTCCTCCGCCACGGCGAACACGCTGGCCCAGCCCCCCATGAACAGGCGCAGGTCGATATCGGCCGACACCACCAGGCCCATCTGGCCGTTGGCGGCCACGGAGACCTCCCGGTAGTAGCCCTTGCGCTCGTGCACGCAATGCTCGTTTCGGGTCAGCGCCATGATGTAACCCAGTTCGCCCAGCGCGGGCAGCAGGCTGGCCCACTCCGGACGCAGGCGCACGGTATCGACGCCCAGGCGGCTGGCGGTCAGCTCAGCTTCACTGACGGACAGGTGCTGGGCGGCATCCCGCGCGCGCAGGCGGGGCTGCTCGGAACGCAAGGTTTGCCAGGCCTGGTAGAGAGGTGAAACCGGGCTGGGGGTCGAAGATTGCAGGCTCATCTGAAGCTCCTTGTGATTCAGCGACTCGCCGAAAGGGCGAACTCAATGGGGATGTGTACGCGGCTAGGCACAGGCAGGCCGTTCCGGGTTTCAGGGCGGAAGCGCCAGTTGGCGACCGCATCCATGGCCGATCTATCCAGGCTTTCCACGCCAGAGGAGCGAAGCAGCCTCAGCTCTCGCAGTTGGCCATCGGCGTCCAGCCGCACTTCCACCAGGACGAGGCCCTGCTGGTTGCGACGGCGCGCCTGGGCCGGATAAATGGGCGGTTTTGGCGGCGTGAGGAATTCGGGCTCACGACTGAAGACCTCCATGTCCGCCGCTCTGGTCGCCGGCGTACTGGCGAGCGCCGGAGATTCGCGGTGGTTGGGGACGGCGTCGGCGGTGTCCGCTGGCGACGCACCTGCTGATTCGCTGAAGCGCGGCTCGACGGACCCTGTCTTGGCCACGGGGCGGGCAGGCGCGGGCTTCGGCTTGCTCGCCGCCACGGGCCTGGGCTCGGGTCGTGGCGCCTTGACCGGCTGTGCCGGCCTGGTGGCTGGCAACGGGCGCGCCACAGGTTTCGGATCCGCTAGCGGGACGGGCGCGGGCTCCGGGCTCACCAGTTGAATCAACATCACCTCGGGAGCTCGAACGGCCACGCCCGGTGCTTCTCTGAGCCCATGCAGCAGCCAGCCCGCAGCGAGGTGCAGGACCAGGACAAGAGCGAAGCTGGGCAGGAAGCGCGGCATCGAGACCGGACCAATAATTAACACAAATTCATTTGATTATCATTTGCATTTGATTGTCAACGTCATTATGGTCTTGCGCCGATATCAACCTGCGATCACCAGTAAGACCTGACGAAAAAGCCCGGGAAAAGCGGACATATCGCTGGAAACGGATGCCAGGACGCCGGAAAGTTTCCGGCGTATCCCATGTCGGCTGCTGGTACGCCCTTGTTACCGGGAGCCTCCCCATGGCGCTGCGTCCGCCCTTTGCCCGTCGATCCGGGCTTGTCCTGCTGTTGCTCTGCCCTTCCCTCGCACTGGCCGTCGAGAAGACGGCAACCCAGTTCGACACCATGACGGTGACCGCCACCCGCAGCGAGCAGCGCCTCGACGAGGTGCCGAACACGGTGACCGTGCAGACCGAGCGCGATATCGACCAGAAGAACGTGAACAACATCCGCGACCTGGTGCGCTATGAACCGGGCGTCTCGGTGAGCGGCACCGGCAGCCGATTCGGCCTCTCCGGCTTCACCATCCGCGGCATCGGTGGCAACCGGGTGCTGACTCAGGTGGACGGTGTGTCCGTTCCGAACGCCTTCAACTTCGGCCCATTCCTCAACGCCCAGCGCAATTACATCGACCCAGACACCGTCAAACAGGTGGAAATCATTCGTGGCCCGGCTTCCTCGCTGTACGGCAGCGACGCCATCGGCGGCGCGGTGAGCTTCCTGACCAAGGATGCCGCCGACTACCTGGATGAAGACGACGACGCCTACGCCCGCCTCAAGACCGGCTACAGCAGTGCCGACAACAGCTGGCTGCGCAGCGCCACCTTCGCCACCCGCCGAGGATCACTGGACGGCGTGCTCCACCTCGGCCGCCGAACCGGCGACGAGACCGAGACCTTCGGTGGCCGTGGTGGCCTGGGCAGCGGCCGCGAGGAAGCCAACCCGCAGGACGTCACCAGCGACAACATGCTGGCCAAGATCGGCTGGAACTACGCCGGCAACGACCGCCTGCAACTGACCTATGAGCGCTTCCAGGACGACGTCGACACCCGCGTGCTGAACGAAGCCTCCAGCCTGACCTCCACTTCCCTTGGTGGAGGCATGTTCAGCAATGCGCTGATCGCCGCCAGCAACGCCAAGGACAGCACTGATCGCGAACGCATTAGCCTCGAGCATCAACTGGAGCTGAACGCGGCCTTTGCCGACCAGCTGAAATGGCAGCTCAACCACCAGGACAGCCAGATTCGCCAGCAGACCGACCAGAACCGCTACAGCTGGGTGGCCTTCAACCGCAACCCGGTGCCGCCGGCTTCGGCCTTCGAGCGCCTGCGCACCCGCGACTCGGTCTACGAAGAGAAGCTCTGGTCGTTCAATAGCCAGCTGGACAAGTACTTCGCCCTGGGTGATACCCAGCACCACCTGATCTATGGCGTCGACCTCAAGCGCCTGGAGAGCAGCGACCTGCGCAAGGGCAACGAGATCCGCGTCAGCACCGGGCAACCCTTGCCGCCCGCGTTCGGCGCGGAAACTTTCCCGCTGAGCGACTTCCCCGATCCGGTCACCCACGAGTACGCCCTGTTTGCCCAGGACAGCATCGAGATCGGCCGCTGGACCCTGCTGCCCGGTCTGCGCTACGACTACTACGAACTCAGGCCCGACGTTACGCCGGAATACCTGAACAGCAACCCGGTGGACCGCAACCCTTCCAACTTCAGCGATCACCAGCTCTCGCCCAAGCTCGGCGTCACCTATCGCCTGGACGACGCCCACAGCGTCTACGGCCAGTACGCCGCCGGCTTCAAGGCGCCAGAGCCTGTGGATATCTTCGGTGAGTTCGTCAATGCCGGCATGGGCTACCAGGCCATCGCCAATACCAATCTGAAGCCGGAAACCAGCGACAGCTACGAAATCGGCCTGCGCGGCAAGTACGACACCGGCAGCTTCGGCATGGCGCTGTTCTACAACCGCTATGAAGACTTCATCGAGCAGGTGACCGTCCCCGATCCGACTGGCAGCAACCTGCTCACCTTCCAGTCGCAGAACCTGAACAAGGTGACCATTCGCGGCGCGGAGGCCCGAGGCGAACTCTTCCTCGACAGCTTCGGCCTGCCGACCGGCACCCGCCTGCTCGGCACGATCGCCTATGCACGCGGCAAGAACGAGCAAACCGGGGCGCCGATCAACAGCATCGACCCGCTCAAGGCGGTGATCGGCCTCGCCTATGCGGAGCCCTCCGGCAAGTTCGGCGGCGACCTGGCCTGGACGCTGGTCAAGGCCAAGGACCGCATCGACCCGTCGAACAACGCCAGCCTGCGCATCAGCGAGCAGTTCGCCACACCGGGTTACGGCACGCTTGACCTGAACACCTGGTGGCAGGTCACCGACGCTCTCTCGGTTAACGCCGGCCTGTTCAACCTGACCGACAAGAAGTACTGGCAATGGGGCGACGTCCGGGGCCTGGACGCCAGCAGCCGCAGCCTGGGTCGCTACACCCAGCCAGGCCGCAACGCCTCGGTCAATCTGGTCTGGGAGATCTGATCCTTTTCAGTTTTCAGCACAGGGACGTGCCCCCTCTTGGGTAAGCCACGGCGGCGCGCGATAATGCGCGCCTGCCGTGGAGATGCCGATGATCCTGCTCTGCCGCCCCGATGAACTGGCCGAAGGCCAGAGCCGGGGCTTCCTGGTCGATGATCTGAAGATTCTGCTTGTGAGAAAGCAGGGGCGGATCCACGCCTATGAGAACCGCTGCCCCCATCGCGGGATTCCCCTGGACTGGGTGCCGGACCAGTTCCTCGACCACAGCGGCAGCCTGATCCAGTGCGCCACCCACGGTGCGCTGTTCCTGATCGAATCGGGTGAATGCGTGACCGGCCCCTGCGCCGGAGACGCACTGCAACCGCTGGATTGCCGCGAAGATGCCGAGGGGATCTGGCTGCTCGGCGAGGCCTGAGGCTCAGAGCCTCACAGCGAGGCGTCGGTCGATCCGGACTTCTTCCGGCGTCAGCTCCACCCCGTATGCCATTACCTCCACGCCGGCGGAAACCGCCTCACGCAGGGCCGCCGCATAGGCCGGATCGATTTCCTCGGCGGGGCGCACCGATTCGATTCCTGACAGGTTCACGCAATAGAGCTGCACCGCCCGCACGCCGTCACGCGCCAGGCTGGCCAGTTCGCGCAAATGCTTGCTGCCACGCTGGGTGACGGCATCGGGGAAGGCGGCCACCGACGTGCCATCGAAGCCCAGGGTGACGCTTTTGACCTCGATGAAGGCCGGGCCGTCGGCGAAGTCCAGGCGGAAGTCCGCGCGACTGTTCTCCAGCCCGTAGGCCACTTCTCGCTTGAGGGCGCTGAAGCCTGCCAGTTCGGCGATCACGCCCGCCTGCAGCGCCTCCTCCACCAGCACGTTGGCGCGAGCGGTATTGACGCAGGCGAGGCGGCCCTGGGGCGTCTCGGCGATCTCCCAGGTGCCGGGCAGCTTGCGCTTCGGGTCATTGGAGCGACTGAACCAGACCCGGCAACCCTCGCTCATGCAATTCAGCATGGAGCCGGTATTGGGGCAGTGGATGGTCAGTTGCTCTCCGGACGCCGTCTCGATATCGGCGAGGAAGCGTTTGTAGCGCTTCTGCAGCCGGCCCTCCTCCAGGGCAGGGGCGAACCTCATCGGCCCGCCCAGGTCTTCAGGCCACGGGCCAGCCGCTGCACCGCCTCTTCCAAGCGCGGCAGGCTCTGGGTATAGGCGAAGCGCACGTGCTGGCCGGCCAGGTGGCGGCCGAAATCCAGGCCCGGGGTAAAGGCCAGGTGCTCGGTTTCGATGAAGTGGCGGCAGAAGGCGTAGGCATCGCCACCGAACGCGGAAATATCCGCATACAGATAGAAAGCACCTTCCGGCTCGACGGCGATGCGAAAGCCCAGCTCGCGCAAGGCCGGCAGCAGGTAGTCGCGGCGACGGGCGAATTCTTCGCGGCGGCGTTCGAGGATTTCCAGGGTCTGCGGCTGGAAGCAGGCCAGGGCGGCATGCTGGGCCATCGAAGGCGCGCTGATATAGAGGTTCTGCGCCAGCTTTTCCAGCTCGGGCACCGCACCCAACGGCGCCACCAGCCAGCCGAGGCGCCAACCGGTCATGCCGAAATATTTGGAGAAACTGTTCAGCACGAAGGCGTCGTCGTCCACCTCCAGCACACTGCTGGCGTCCATGCCGTAGGTGAGGCCGTGGTAGATCTCGTCCACCACCAGGTGACCACCACGCGCCTTGAGGGTCTGCGACAGCGCCGCCAGCTCGTCGGCGTGCAGCACGGTGCCGGTGGGGTTGGCCGGCGAGGCGACCAGAGCGCCCACACTGTCGGCATTCCAGTGCCGTTCGACCAGTTGCGGGGTGAGCTGATAGCGCGTCTCGGGACCTACCGGCACCAGCTGCGCGGCACCTTCCACCAGGCGCAGGAAGTGGCGGTTGCAGGGGTAGCCGGGGTCCGCCAGCAGCCAGTGCCGGCCCGGGTCCACCAGCAGGCTGCTGGCCAGGAGCAGGGCGCCGGATCCGCCGGGGGTGATGAGAATGCGTTCCGGGTCTATGTTCAACCGATAGCGCGATGCGTAGAAACCGGCGATGGCCTCGCGCAGTTGCGGCAAGCCTCGTGCGGCGGTGTAACGGGTATGCCCGGCGGCCAGGGCCGCCTGCCCGGCCTGGACGATGGGCTCGGCAGTGGTGAAGTCCGGTTCGCCGATCTCGAGGTGGATCACGTCGTGACCCGCCGCCTGGAGTTCGTTGGCGCGGGCCAGCAGGGCCATGACGTGGAAGGGTTCGATGGCGCGGCTGCGCGCACTGTAGGGCTGGGCCATTGGCCTTCCTTTATTAAGGCAAAGAGAGGATTCTACCCAATGGTCCCTGGACGCTGCAGCATGCTTGACATCAGGGAGTGGCGCACCCGGATTTGATCTGGTAAGTTCGCCCGCTTGCAGCCGCAGGGCCGGCACCGCCGGCGATGGACCATAATCCTGCGCAATGGATTAAGAAAGTGAGAGGCGGCCATCCATGCCCACCAATGCAAAGCAACAGAGCAGCCAATTGATTCGTGGCTTCGAGCCCTACCAAGAGACCAAGGGCGAAGAGTACATGAGCGATCGCATGCGCGCTCACTTCACCAACATCCTCAACAAGTGGAAGCTGGAGTTGATGGAAGAGGTGGACCGTACCGTGCACCACATGCAGGACGAAGCCGCCAACTTCCCCGACCCGGCCGACCGCGCCAGCCAGGAAGAAGAGTTCAGCCTGGAACTGCGCGCCCGCGACCGTGAGCGCAAGCTGATCAAGAAGATCGACGAGACCCTTCAGCTGATCGAAGACAACGATTACGGCTGGTGCGACTCCTGCGGCGTCGAGATCGGTATCCGCCGCCTGGAAGCCCGCCCCACCGCCACGCTTTGCATCGACTGCAAGACCCTGGCGGAGATCAAGGAAAAGCAGCTCGGCTCCTGATGCCGAAACGGGGCGCCAATGGCGCCCCGTCGCTTTACAGGGCCTTGCCCCGATGACATCCCCTGCCTATATCGGGCGCTTCGCCCCGACGCCGAGCGGCTACCTGCATTTCGGTTCACTGGTCGCCGCCCTCGCCTCCTATCTCGATGCCCGCGCCGTTGGCGGCCGCTGGCTGCTGCGCATGGAAGACCTGGACCCGCCGCGCGAGGTCGCAGGCGCCCAGGCGGCGATTCTCCGCACGCTGGAAACCTACGGCTTCGAGTGGGACGGCGAAATGGTCCGCCAGAGCGATCGCCACGAGACCTATGACAAGGTGATCGACCGCCTTTACGAGATGGGCCTGGCCTACGCCTGCACCTGCTCGCGCAAGCAGCTGGAGGACTACCACGGCATCTATCCCGGCTTCTGCCGCAACGCCCAGCACCCGCAGCATGACGCTGCCATGCGCATACGCGTGCCGGAGCTGGAGTACCACTTCGTCGACCGCGTGCAGGGCGAGTATCGCCAACATCTGGGCCGCGAGGTGGGCGACTTCGTCATCCGCCGCCGCGATGGCCTCTACGCTTACCAGCTGGCCGTGGTGCTGGACGATGCCTGGCAGGGCGTCAGCCATATAGTGCGCGGCGCCGACCTGCTGGATTCCACCCCGCGCCAGCTTTACCTGCAGGAACTGCTGGGCCTGAGCCAGCCACGCTACCTGCATGTGCCGCTGATCATCCAGCCGGATGGCCACAAGCTCGGCAAGTCCTACCGCTCACCGCCCCTCCCCGCCGACAGTGCCGGGCCGCTGCTGACGCGCGCACTGCGCGCCCTGGGCCAGGAACCTCCGGCGGAGCTGGCGGAATCCAGCCCCCGTGAAGTGCTGGACTGGGGTATCGCCCACTGGATTCCCGGGCGCATTCCGCGCTGCCGCACCCTGGCCGAGGCGCACCTACTCTAGCCTCCCGGTTCGAGCACTCGCCGCGCCCGCGGGCATTCGCTACCATCGCCGAAGACACGACGAGAATTGTGGCATGTACATCTATCGACTGGTCCTGCTCCTGGTGGTGGGGATCTACCTGTTCTCTCCCGCCATCATGGATTGGTGGATCGACCCCAACGGCGCCTGGTATCGCCCCTACCTGCTGTGGCTGATCCTGATCGTGGTGACCTTCATCCTGCAGAGTCAACGCGATGCTGATGAGCTTTAGCCTCACCCAACTGCTGCTGATCAGCGCCGCCTACCTCCTGGCCCTGTTCAGCGTGGCCTGGCTCAGTGACCGGGGCTTCGTGCCGCGCTGGATAATCCGCCATCCGCTGACCTACACCCTGTCACTCGGTGTCTATGCCAGCGCCTGGGCGTTCTACGGCACGGTGGGCCTGGCCTACCAGTACGGCTACGGCTTCCTCGCCAGCTACCTGGGCGTCTCCGGCGCCTTCCTGCTGGCGCCGGTGCTGCTCTACCCGATACTGCGCATAACCCGCACCTACCAGCTGGCGTCCCTGGCCGACCTCTTCGCCTTCCGCTTCCGCAGCACCTGGGCCGGCGCCCTGACCACGGTGATCATGATCATCGGCGTACTGCCGCTGCTGGCCTTGCAGATCCAGGCAGTGGCCGACTCCATCGGCATCCTGACCCGGGAGCCGGTGCACAACCGCGTAGCGCTGAGCTTCTGCGCCCTGATCACCCTGTTCACTATCCTATTCGGCGCGCGCCATATCGCCACCCGCGAAAAGCACGCGGGGCTGGTGTTCGCCATCGCCTTCGAATCGGTGGTCAAACTGGCGGCCCTGGGCGGCATCGGCCTGTACGCCCTCTACGGGGTGTTCGACGGCCCGCGGGAACTGGAACTCTGGCTGCTGCAGAACCAGGCGGCGCTCTCCACCCTGCACACGCCGCTGCAGGAAGGTCCCTGGCGCACCCTGTTGCTGGTGTTCTTCGCTTCAGCGATCGTCATGCCGCACATGTACCACATGACCTTCACCGAGAACCTCAACCCCCGCGCCATGGTCAGCGCTAGCTGGGGCCTGCCGCTGTTCCTGCTGCTGATGAGCCTGGCCATCCCGCTGATCCTCTGGGCCGGCCTCAAGCTGGGCGCCACCACCAATCCCGAGTACTTCACCCTGGGCCTGGGCATAGCCGTGGACAACCCGGTCCTGGCCATGCTCGCCTACGTCGGCGGCCTCTCCGCGGCCAGCGGCCTGATCATAGTGTCGACGCTGGCGCTCTCCGGCATGGCCCTCAACCACCTGGTCCTGCCCCTCTACCAACCACCGGCCGAAGGCAATATCTACCGCTGGCTGAAGTGGACCCGCCGGGCGCTGATCGCCGCCATCATCATGGCCGGCTACGGCTTCTACCTGTTGCTGGGTGCAGAGCAGGACCTGTCCAACCTGGGCATAGTGGCCTTCGTCGCCACCCTGCAGTTCCTGCCTGGCGCCCTTTCGGTGCTCTATTGGCCGACCGCCAACCGCCGCGGCTTCATCGCCGGCCTGCTGGCAGGCTTCTGCGTCTGGCTCCTGGCCATGCTGTTGCCCCTGGTCGGCAACCTGCAGGGCGTCTACCTGCCGCTGTTCAACGCCATCTACGTACTGGACGACACCAGCTGGCACATCGCGGCCATCGCCTCCCTGGCGGCCAACGTGCTGATCTTCACCCTGGTCTCGCTCTTCACCGAGGCCAGCCCGGAGGAGCGCAGCGCCGCCGAAGCCTGCACCGTGGACAACGTGCGCCGGCCGCAGCGCCGCGAACTGCTCGCCAGCTCCCCCCAGGAGTTCGCCACCCAACTGGCCAAACCCCTGGGCGCCAAGACCGCGCAGAAGGAGGTGGAACAGGCCTTGCGCGACCTGCACCTGCCCTTCGACGAACGCCGTCCCTATGCCTTGCGTCGCCTGCGCGACCGCATCGAAGCCAACCTCTCCGGCCTGATGGGCCCCAGCGTGGCCCAGGACATGGTGGAAACCTTCCTGCCCTACAAGTCCGGCAGTGAGAGCTACGTCACCGAGGACATCCACTTCATCGAGAGCCGGCTGGAGGACTACCACTCCCGCCTCACGGGCCTCGCCGCCGAACTGGATGCCCTGCGCCGCTATCACCGCCAGACCCTCCAGGAGCTGCCCATGGGCGTCTGCTCCCTGGCCAAGGACCAGGAGATCCTCATGTGGAACCGCGCCATGGAGGAGCTGACCGAAATCCCCGCCCAGCGGGTCGTGGGCTCGCGACTGTCCACCATCGCCGAACCCTGGAAGGGACTGCTGGAAGGTTTCATCAACCTGCCCGACGAACACCTGCACAAGCAACGCCTGACCCTGGATGGCCAGGTCCGCGCGCTGAACCTGCACAAGGCTGCCATCGAGGAGCCCCTGGCACCGGGCAGCAGCGGCCTGGTATTGCTGGTCGAGGATGTGACCGATACCCAGTTGCTGGAAGACAAGCTGGTGCACTCCGAGCGCCTGGCTTCCATCGGCCGCCTGGCCGCTGGCGTCGCCCATGAAATCGGCAACCCCATCACCGGCATCGCCTGCCTGGCGCAGAACCTGCGCGAAGAACGCGAAGGCGATACCGAGATCAAGGAACTCAGCAGCCAGATCCTCGAGCAGACCAAGCGCGTCACCCGCATCGTCCAGTCGCTGATGAGCTTCGCCCACGCCGGCGGCCGCCAGCAGGCGAGCGAGCCGGTGTGCCTGGCCGAAGTGGCGCAGGACGCCATCGGCCTGCTGTCGCTGAACAAGCGCAGTGTCGAGGTGAACTTCTTCAACCTGTGCGACCCGCACCATGTTGTGGAAGGCGACCCGCAACGCCTCGCCCAGGTGCTGATCAACCTGCTGTCCAACGCCCGCGACGCTTCCCCCGTGGGCAGCGCCATCCGTGTGCGCAGCGAAGCGTCGGAGCACACCGTCGACCTCATTGTCGAAGATGAAGGCAGCGGCATTCCGAAGGCGATCATGGATCGTTTGTTCGAACCTTTCTTCACCACCAAGGACCCAGGGAAAGGGACCGGCCTTGGCCTTGCACTGGTCTATTCGATCGTGGAAGAGCATTATGGACAGATAACCATAGAAAGCCCGGCCGACTCCGAGCAGCAGCGCGGCACCCGCATCAGGGTGACGCTGCCTCGTTTTGTCGAAGCGACATCCGCCGTGAGCTGAGACCGTCTAGAGAGCTGAATTAATGCCACATATTCTGATCGTCGAAGACGAAACCATCATCCGCTCCGCCCTGCGCCGCCTGCTGGAACGCAACCAGTACCAGGTCAGCGAGGCGGGCTCCGTGCAGGAAGCCCAGGAGCGTTACAGCATTCCCGGTTTCGACCTGATCATCAGCGACCTTCGCCTGCCTGGCGCCCCCGGTACCGAACTGATCAAGCTGGCCCAGGGCACCCCGGTGCTGATCATGACCAGTTACGCCAGCCTGCGATCGGCAGTGGATTCGATGAAAATGGGCGCGGTCGACTACATCGCCAAGCCTTTCGACCATGACGAAATGCTCCAGGCGGTGGCGCGCATCCTCAAGGAGCGCCAGGACGCCAAATCGGCCCCGAGCGAACGCTCCAGCGCCAGTCGTGGCGGCGACAAGCCTGCGACCGCCAACGCCGACGGCGAGATCGGCATCATCGGCTCCTGCTCGGCGATGCTCGAACTCTATGGCAAGATCCGCAAGGTCGCCCCCACCGATTCCACCGTACTGATCCAGGGCGAGTCCGGCACCGGCAAGGAACTGGTAGCGCGTGCCCTGCACAACCTGTCACGCCGCGCCAAGGCGCCGCTGATCTCGGTGAACTGCGCGGCTATTCCGGAAACCCTGATCGAGTCCGAACTCTTCGGCCATGAAAAGGGCGCCTTCACCGGGGCCACCGCCGGCCGCGCGGGCCTGGTGGAAGCGGCCGACGGTGGCACCCTGTTCCTCGACGAAATCGGCGAACTGCCCCTGGAAGCCCAGGCTCGCCTGCTGCGCGTGCTGCAGGAAGGCGAGATCCGCCGCGTGGGTTCGGTGCAGTCGCAGAAGGTGGACGTGCGCCTGATCGCCGCCACCCACCGTGACCTCAAGACCCTGGCCAAGACCGGCCAGTTCCGCGAAGACCTCTACTACCGCCTGCACGTGATATCCCTGAAGCTGCCCGCCCTGCGCGAACGCGGCAACGACGTGCTGGAAATCGCCCGCGCCTTCCTGGCACGCCAGTGTGCGCAAATGGGGCGCGACAGCCTGCGCTTCGCCACTGACGCTGAACAAGCCATTCGCCATTACAGCTGGCCCGGCAACGTGCGTGAGCTGGAGAACGCCATCGAGCGTGCCGTGATCCTGTGCGAGAGCCCCGACATCTCGGCGGAACTGCTGGGCATCGATATCGAACTGGACGACCTGGACGAAGAGGACTTCAGCGACACCTCTCCCCAGGCCCAGGCCAACAACACCGCCCATGAGCCGACCGAAGACCTGTCCCTGGAAGACTACTTCCAGCACTTCGTCCTCGAGCACCAGGACCACATGACGGAGACCGAGCTGGCCCGCAAGCTGGGCATCAGCCGCAAATGCCTGTGGGAACGTCGTCAGCGCCTGGGTATTCCGCGCCGCAAATCGGGCGCCGCAGCCGGGCCTTGAGCACCAGTTGAGGGTGACACCCCGGGAACACTTTCAGTTCCCCGCGCTGTTACCCCGCCTAACATCACGTAACAAAGCCGGGTCTAAAGGTAACGAAAACCCGGCTTTTTTTTGCCCGCCATTCTGAGCATGACCCTCGCAAGCCCTTGATTTACAAGGAATCACAAAAGTTGGCACGGCATCTGCTTTATGTCGGGCACAACAACAATAACAAGCGCTGAACCCCACAATAAAAACAAGACGTATCGACTCCAGCACAACAAAAACAAAACAGCGGAGGCGCAGCTAACTGATTCTTTTGGAGAGGATTGCCCTTGGGGTTCGCCCCACAGCCAGGCCGAGAACAATAAAACTGCCCACAGGCAGCACCCGTACTGGTTGGGTCACGGAATGATCACGGCACCATCAGCGTCCAAAGCAATCCGTTTGCTATTAACCCTCGAATGGAGGGCACTTCCAGAGGCGACAAGCCTGCTGGAGCGGGTAGAACAACAAAAACGCCAAGCCCGAAACAATAAAAACAAAGCACGCACCAATTTGGGGGGGAGCTTCGGCTCCCCCAGTAGCTTTGACACCTGTCAGACCTTTCCTTCAACATCCCCCCTCCCAGTGCTAGAATCCGCGGCCAACGTGCGCCCAAATCCCTTTCTGGCCGACCATCCCGCAAAACAGTGCATCCCATGCTGAAGAAGCTGTTCCAGTCTTTCCGCTCTCCCCTTCGCCGCGCCCAGCATCCGCGCAGCACTCCCGAAGTACTGGGCAACAACCAGCATTCGCTGCGCCGTTCGGGGATCAGCCGCAACGCCGTCATGGTCGTCGAACGCCTGCAGAAGGCGGGCTACCAGGCCTATGTGGTCGGCGGCTGCGTCCGCGACCTGCTGCTGAACCTGCGACCCAAGGATTTCGACGTGGCCACCAACGCCACCCCGGAGCAGGTACGCGCCGAATTCCGCAATGCCCGGGTGATTGGCCGCCGCTTCAAGCTGGCCCATGTGCAGTTCGGCCGGGAAATCATCGAAGTCGCGACCTTCCGCGCCAACCACCCCCAGGGTGAGGACGAGGAAGACAGCAACCAGGCCGCACGCAACGAAAGCGGTCGCATCCTGCGCGACAATGTCTACGGCAGCCTGGAAGACGACGCCCAGCGCCGGGATTTCACCATCAACGCCCTGTATTACGATCCCACTTCCGAGCGCATCCTCGATTACGCCCATGGCGTGCACGACATCCGCAACCGCCTGGTACGCCTGATCGGCATTCCCGAACAGCGTTACCAGGAAGACCCGGTGCGCATGCTGCGCGCCGCACGCTTCGCCGCGAAACTGGACTTCGAGATCGAGAAGCACAGCGCAGCGCCCATCCGCCGCCTGGCCCCGATGCTGCGGGAGATCCCTTCCGCGCGCCTGTTCGACGAGGTACTCAAGCTGTTCCTTGGCGGCAAGGCCGTGCGCACCTTCGAACTGCTGGTGGAGTACGACCTCTTCGCCCCATTGTTCCCGGCCAGCGCCGCTGCACTGGAGCGCGATCCCGAATATACCGGCCGCCTGATCCGCCAGGCCCTGGCCAATACCGACGAGCGCATCCACCAAGGCAAGCCGGTCACTCCCGCCTTCCTCTTCGCGGCCCTGCTCTGGCCGGCCCTGCCCGTCCGCGCGGCGCAGCTGCAGGAGCGCGGCATGCCACCGATCCCGGCCATGCAGGAAGCGGCCCACGGCCTGATCATGGAGCAGGTCCAGCGCACCGCCATTCCCAAGCGCTTCAGCATCCCGATCCGCGAGATCTGGGACATGCAGGAACGCCTGCCGCGCCGCAGCGGCAAGCGCGCCGACCTGCTGCTGGAGAGCCCGCGCTTCCGAGCCGGTTACGACTTCCTGCTGCTGCGCGAAAGCGCCGGCGAACAGACCGATGGCCTGGGTGACTGGTGGACCGACTACCAGGACGCCAGCGACAGCCAGCGCCGCAACATGATCCGCGAACTGAGCGCGAAGGACGACCAGCCTTCGGGCCAGCGCCGTCGTCGCAGCGGCAGCCGCCGTCGCCGCGGGCCACGCAGCGAAGGCGCACCTGGCACATCGGGCGACTGATCATGGAACGCGTGTATATCGGGCTTGGCAGCAACCTTGCCGAGCCTGTCAGCCAACTTCGTGGCGCCCTCGCGGCGCTGGCCGATCTGCCGCAGACCCGGCTTGCGGCCGTTTCCTCGCTCTATGCCAGCGATCCGCTCGGCCCGCCGGACCAGCCCCGCTACGTGAATGCCGTGGCCGCCCTGGATACCGGGCTGACCCCGCTGCAACTGCTGGATGAGCTGCAGGCCATCGAACTGGCCCAGGGCCGTGTCCGCAAGGATGAACGCTGGGGCCCGCGCACCCTCGACCTGGACATCCTTCTGTTCGGCCAGCGCCGGATCGACGAACCCCGCCTGCAGGTTCCGCACTACCACATGCACGCACGCGCCTTCGTGCTCTATCCCCTGGCAGAGATCGCCGGCGACCTGCGGCTGCCTGATGGCGGTTCGCTGCAAGAGCTGCTGGACGCCTGCCCCTTCGAAGGCCTCGAACGCCTGCCCGACCTGGCGGTAACGCCGTAACAGGTCGGTAACACCTGCAATTGACTTCATGCCCCCCCATCGGGACTATAAGCGTCCCGTTGCCCCGCGCCAGTGCAAACCGGCGCCGATGAGGACGTTTTCATGCCTGATGTGACCCTGACCACCCTGCAAGAGCTCAAGCTCAAGAGCGAGAAAATCGCCATGCTGACGGCCTACGACGCCACTTTCGCGCAGGCTGCCTGCCAGGCCGGCGTGGACGTGCTGCTGGTGGGCGACTCCCTTGGCATGGTCCTGCAAGGCCATGACAGCACCCTGCCGGTCAGCGTGACCGACATGGCCTACCACACCGCCGCCGTCAAACGCGGCAACCAGGGTGCGCTGATCATCAGCGACCTGCCGTTCATGGCCTACGCCAGCCTCGAGCAGACCTTCGCCAACTGCGCCGCCCTGATGCAGGCCGGTGCCCACATGGTCAAGCTGGAAGGCGCGGCCTGGCTGGCCGACCCCATTCGCCTGCTGGCCGAACGCGGCGTTCCGGTCTGCGCCCACCTGGGCCTGACCCCGCAAGCCGTGAACATCCTCGGTGGCTACAAGGTTCAGGGCCGCCAGGAGGCCCAGGCCCGCCAGCTGCGCGCCGATGCCATGGCGCTCGAGCAGGCCGGCGCCGCCATGCTGCTGCTTGAATGCGTGCCCAGCGAACTCGCGGCGGAGATTACCCAGTCGGTGAGGATTCCGGTCATCGGCATCGGTGCCGGCAGTGCAACCGACGGCCAGGTCCTGGTCCTGCACGATATGCTGGGCCTTTCCCTGACCGGTCGCGCGCCCAAGTTCGTCAAGAATTTCATGGAAGGCCAGACCAGCATCCAGGCCGCCCTGGCGGCCTATGTCAAAGCCGTCAAGGATGTCACCTTCCCCGCCGCCGAACACGGATTCTCCGCATGATCACTGTCAAGACCGTCCGCGAACTGCGGGCCGCCGTCGCCCGCGCACGCAGCGAAGGCAAGCGTATCGGCTTCGTGCCGACCATGGGCAATCTCCACGCCGGCCATGTCGCCCTGGTGGAGAAGGCCAGCCAGCGCGCCGACTTCGTGGTCGCCAGCATCTTTGTCAATCCGCTGCAGTTCGGGCCCAGCGAGGACCTGGCCAAGTACCCCCGCACCCTGGTCGCCGACCAGCAGAAGCTGGTGGGTGCAGGCTGCCACCTGCTGTTCCACCCGGATGTCGAGGAGATGTACCCGGACGGCATGGAGGGCCAGACCCGCGTCAACGTACCGCTGGTGTCCGACGGCCTCTGCGGCGGAAGCCGTCCCGGCCACTTCGAAGGTGTCGCCACCGTGGTCAGCAAGCTGTTCAACATGGTTCAGCCCGACCTCGCGATTTTCGGCGAAAAGGACTTCCAGCAGCTGGCGGTGATCCGCAAGCTGGTGCGCGACCTGAACATGCCGATCCAGATCATCGGTGAGCCCACGGTCCGCGCCGAAGACGGCCTGGCGCTGTCCTCGCGCAATGGCTACCTGGACGACGCCCAGCGCGCCGCCGCACCGGCCCTCTACCGCACGCTGCGACAGTTGGCCGATGCCATTCGTCAAGGCCGCCGCGACTTCGTCGCCCTGGCGCAGGAAGGCCAGGCGGAACTGGCCAAGGCAGGCTTCCGGCCCGACTACCTGGAAGTCCGCGAGGCGCTGCACCTGCGCCCTGCCGGAGCCAAGGATCAGCAACTGGTGATACTGGGTGCCGCCTTCATGGGTAACACCCGCCTGATCGACAACCTTGCCTTCCACCTCGAAGAGCAAGCCTGACCCCAGCCCGCCGTAGCCTTGAACCCCCTTGGGGGTTCGGGCAAACTCAGCCGCCGCCCGCGCCCCGACGAGGAAATGCCATGCACGCCATCATGCTCAAGGCCAAACTGCACCGCGCCGAAGTAACCCATGCAGTACTCGACTACGAAGGTTCCTGCGCCATCGATGGCGAATGGCTGGATCTCTCCGGCATCCGCGAGTACGAGCAGATCCAGATCTACAACGTCGACAACGGCGAGCGTTTCACCACCTATGCCATCCGCGCCGAGAACGGCTCGCGGATGATCTCGGTGAATGGCGCCGCAGCGCACAAGGCCAAGGTGGGCGATCGCGTGATCATCTGCGCCTACGCCCACTACAGCGAAGCGGAACTCGCCAATTTCAAACCGCGTATGCTTTACATGGCTCCGGGTAACGAACTCAGCCACACCAGCAACGCGATTCCAGTACAAGTCGCCTGAGGCCGGGACGCCGAAGGATCCGAAGCCCGGCACAGTTCCGGGCTTTTTCATAAGTCGCACACAGGAAAGCCATGGACCACCACCTGACGCCGCTCGATACCACCCAACTGCCCAGCTGGAACGCCCTCCGCCAGCACCACCAGGAGCTGGCCGGCTTCAGCCTGCGCCAGGCCTTCGGCGAAGATCCCGAGCGTTTCCAGCGCTTCAGCGTCAGCGCCTGCGGCCTCCTGCTGGACTTCTCGAAGAACCTGGTCCGCGCCGACACCCTGGCCCTGCTGGTCAGGCTGGCCGAGGAAGCGCAGCTGGGCGATGCCATCCAGGCGATGTTCCGCGGCGAGGTGATCAACGCCTCCGAGCGCCGGCCGGTGCTGCACACCGCCCTGCGCCGGCCCATCGGCGACAAGGTGCGGGTGGACGGCACGGACGTGATGCCCGAGGTGCACCGCGTGCTGCACCAGATGACCGAGCTGGTGGGCGCCGTGCACAACGGCCTGTGGCGCGGTTACACCGAGAAGCCCATCACCGATGTGGTGAACATCGGCATCGGCGGCTCCTTCCTCGGCCCGCAGCTGGTGTCCGAGGCCCTGCTGCCCTTCGCCCAGAAGGGCGTGCGCTGCCA